>JBAZSS010000013.1:0-29398 GCA_041662285.1 Parcubacteria group bacterium | reverse complement strand
TCTTTCATCGTGAGCACATAGGGCATATATTTGCGCTTTTTGGGTGCCTCAAAGAGCAAATGGAGGCAATAGGTTTTATCTTTGGAATCAGAAATTGCTGGAAAGGTGAAATAATCATATTGCTTGGGAGCGTGCAGTGGCCAGTCCACTTGCGCACTACGGATGACGTCTTGGCAATTTTCATCACGGATTGAAAGTGTCAGTTTTTCTCCGAAGGGCATGGCTTCATCACGTAAAATAATTTGAATTTGTGAGAGATTGTTTTCTTTCGCTTCAAAAAGTTGTGTGAGGGCTTCTTTGGGCTGGAGAATAATTTTTCCGCTCGTTTGAAACAAGCGATAATCGGTGGGGAAAACCAGCCAGCGCCAAAGAGCCAAAAGGATGAGGCCAAAGCCAATGAGAAATAGTCCCAAAAGCCAGCGGTTTATTTTTTTGTTATTAGTGTCAATCATAAATAATAGCGGGGAATAATAATGAGAAAAATTGCATAGAGGGAGAGGAGAATCATAAGGAGGAAAAGAAACTTGAGGACAATTTCAAATGCGCGCGCATTTTTGGAGAGCGCACCAAAACCGGTGACGAGAAAAAGAAAATGAGGAATGATATTGGGCAGAAAATAGCGCCCAGGCAGCCCAACACCTTCGCCGTTGGAAAAAATGCCTAGCCAGTCATAGAAGCGGATGGTCAGTTGCAAAAGAATGGTGGAGACGGCGAAAAAAATGAGTAGTTCCGGTTTGGGCAGGAATGTTTTTTCCGCTGAGATGTTGTTTTTGATTTTGGAATAACCGCGCGAAAGAAAAGCAGGAAAAAATCTTTGGCCTTTTTTCAAAAAAGCAAGTAGTTTTTCGAATACACGCCAGTTTCTGAATTGATAGAGCAAAAACAAAAGCAGGCCTAAAAAAGAACTCAGTTCAACCAGGATGATGCCATAGAGTACCGAAGGATGGAGCTGGGTGTCTAGCCAGCCAAAAGTGCCCCAATAGGTGATTTGGGTGCGTTCAACTCTTCCCAGGTCAAAGAGATTATCATTGAAATAGGTGACAAGAGCGCTTGTCACATTCGATCTGCTCAGAGTGTTAAATACGCTTGAGTAACTTAAGGGTGAGAAAAACAAGAGCAAGCCAAGCAGAGCAATCAACACGGAAGAAATAGCAATTTTTTGCAATTTTTCCAGTCGGTGAAACTGTTTTCGCATGACCCAAGCCACCAGTCCAATGGCGAGAACAAGCAAAATTCCGCCCGTTCCTTTTGTGTAAATGGCGCCAATGGTGGACAAAAATAATCCCAAAAAATTTCCATAACGCGGTCCGTGGACAAGGATGGACGTGCCAGCGAGCAGAAAAAGCGAAAACAGAGCGATGAGCAGTGGGTCATAGTTGATGATGGCCATGGTGGCGGAAAACATCGGCTGAAAAGCAATGATTCCAGTGAGAAGGATTGCGTGTTTTCTTTTCATTCCGCTCCAAAGAGAAATGTAGTAGGCACAGAGCAGTGTGATGATCCCATAGAAAATCGCCAAAAAGCGCAGGGTGAAATAGCGGAAGAAAAAATCTTTTTGGGCCATTAATTTTTCGCCTGTGGCAGCGATTTGGTGTGCTAGATCGGTGCCAGTGATAACATCCGGCGGATAGGTGGAAATGTGCGAGGCATATTTTCCACTGCGCATCTCGGTTTCATTTTTTGCAATTAGGGTTGGGTCAAAAACTTGGCGGTTATGCGGTTCGCCGGAAAGATTCCAACTCTCAGTCAGTTGGGAAAACGCAATAATCTCATCCGTGAAGTGATAGCTGGGGATGTCTTTGGTGTCTTGCGTTTGGCGTTTCTCGGTTTTAATCGCCCAAGTCTTTTCTTTCGGTTCGGCGAGATATTGCACGGTGGCATAGTGGATATATTCATCGGAACCTTGGAAGACTGGAATGAGCAAAGCAAAAAACAAGCCCTTGAGCACAAAGACTAGAAAAATCAAACCGAGGATGAACTGAGGCTTCCGGCAAAACGCCAGAATTTTTTGAAAGTCGAGCATGTGTTCAGTATACTATAAAAGAACGAAAATAGGCAAAAGTAAATTTTGTGGTATAATATTTCCAGGGGAGTAATATCTTTTTGAAAAAAAATGAAAACGCTTTTTGTTGGGTTTTGTTCAATTCTACTTGCGTCAATCATCATCTCGCCGTTTTTCTGGTTGAAATTTTTGCGCCAAAAAAACGGGCGAATGTATTTGGCGATTAGTTCAGCCGGAACACTGCTCTTGTTTTGGATTTCCCTAACCTGGGCTTATGATTTTGTCTTAAATTATGTGAATAGCTATGATATACTTTTCTATTTTGATAAAATAAGTATGTATTTGATATATGAGGTTATATTTCTCATAATAATCTCACCTTTCATCTTCTCCAAACTAAATCAGACCAAATTAACCCTCCGCACTTTTGTGTTGGACGGGCTATTTTCCGCGCTAATTTTTGTTTCTATTTTTCTCTATTGGGCGCTTGTGCTCTTGCCAAAAGCGTTTAGCGAACTGCACAATCACTTCTAGACCAAAAAAATGAAAAAATCAAAAAAGTATTTCCTGCTGGCAACAGTAATGGCTGTTTTTGTTGCAATCGTGTGCCCACAGCGAGCAGCGGCTGTGACAGAAATTTTGGCGGATATCAACGAGCCGACAACCTGGACTGCAGCGGGCAGTCCCTATATCATCCAAGGCCTTCTTTCGATCAATGCTCCGCTGACCATCGAACCGGGCGTGGTGGTGAAGTTCAAAAATTTTTCCAATGCCGGTTTGATTGTCACGAGCACTTTTTCCGCCAGCGGAACGCCGTCCGCGCCAATTGTGTTCACTTCTGCCTGTGACGTGGCCTATGGAGGCGAGACGAGCGCCTATTGCTCCTATCGTGAACCGCTCAAAGGTGATTGGCGGGGGTTAGTATTTGATCCGCAATATCGCCAGCAATCGACAATGGAATACGTCAAAGTTTTCTATGCAATGAAGGGAATTGATCATCAGACCAACGATCCCTATAATCCCTATAAAAATTATCTGAGCGTCCGGCACAGCGAAGTCCGCTATTGCTCAATGGCGGGAATCGCCTTGCGTTATGCGCAACCAATTTTGGATCAGCTGACGTTGAGCAACAACTATAACGGAGTGGAAATTATCGGAGCCAATCCTGAGCGAGTGCCCAAAATCAGAAATAGTGCAATTTTTGGCAATCATGACGGAGTGCGGGCGGCCTATGGAGGAAATCCGATGGTTTCTTTTGACGCGCGCTATAACTGGTGGGGCAGTTCCACTGGGCCAAAATATGTCTATCAAAACAGTGGGAAAGAAAAGGATAATCCCGCTGGCACGGGAAACCGCATTGTGGGCACAGGAGTGCTTTTTCGTCCCTGGAGTGAAAGCGACCCGACTGTTCCCAAAGAGCCGGTCATTTTCATCCCCGGCATCGGCGCATCAATCAATCCCGACCTGATGATTAGCGGAGTTCTGGCGGATAACTGGACGATGTTTGATCACACCTATGACGGAATTCTCACCGCCTTTCGCGCGATGGGTTATGTCGAAGGTCAAAATTTCTTCATCGGCTACTATGACTGGCGCAAAAGCAATGTCGATTCGGCCAAAAATTATCTCCAGCCCCTCATCCAAAAAGCCTTGGCCAAAAATGACGCGGATAAAGTCAACATCGTCACGCATTCAATGGGCAGTCTGGTGGCGCGCAGTTATGTGCAAAGCAATGATTATGCCTCGGATGTGAACAATCTCATCATGATTGCACCACCCAATCGCGGATCGTCGGATGTCTATACTGCTTGGGAAGGTGGTTATATTCCGAAGAATTGGAATATGCGAACCCTTATGTATGCGTATTTGGATTATATGAGTGTGAAGAAATTAACCTTTAATACATATGAAACTATCCACAACCACATCCCATCTCTCAAAGAACTGATGCCGACCTATGACTATTTGCAACCGGCCGGCGCGAGTAGTTTGAAAAACTATCAAGCGATGGAAGAGCAAAATACTTTTTTGCAAGGATTGGGCACGGATATTGCCAAGCTGAATGAGCGGACGCGACTGAGCATCATTTTGGGTGACAAGCAGGAGACGGTGAACAAAATCCCTGTCGTGCCGACAGATGAAGAAGAGCTGTGGAAAGATGGGAAACCCGATCCGATTGATCCCGAGCGGGATGACGCCGAAGGGGACGGGGAAGTGCTCATTACTTCTGGGGATGTTTCGAGTGATTTTCGCGATGTATTGGAATATGATCATCGGCAAATTGTCAGTCGCTCGGAAAAAATTGTGGCCGAGCGGTTGGATAAAACGCTAGCGGATATTTTTGACGCGCCGGAAGTTACCGATGAACTGACCATTTGGACCGATGCGCCGGCTGATTTGGAAGTGACCGATCCGGATGGTGACACAATTTCACGCGACAATGAAGAAATCACAGATTCGCGTTATGCCGAGGAGAAAAATAAAGATGGCTTCAAAATTACTTCCATCCCCAATCCCAAAACAGGGGAATATACAATCAGATTGCACGGGAATGAAAATGGCGCGGACGGAGAGAAGCATCATCTGAGTGTGGAATATGTGAATTTTGATGGTGAGCACGAAGATCAGTCGGAAGCGACCGAAGTGGAGGTGAAAAAAGAGGAGGAGCAAGAATTTGGGGTGGTGAGCAATCCGCCAGATTCCGACAGGCCGATTGAAGATCTTGTCGAACATGACATCACACCTCCGGAGCTGACAGTCAGCGCTCCACAAGAAGGCCGGGAATATGCGAACAATGAAATCGTCACCCTGCAATATACCATTTTCGACGCGGTGAGCGCACTGGAAAACTTAGTCATTGAAAAATGGTTGGACGATGAAGAGGTGACCGGCAACACGCTTGATTTGGCCGACGTGGAACTGGGGGAACATCAATTTTGGCTATACGCGACGGATGAGGCGGGAAATTGGTCGAATTTGTGTGTTTCTTTCACGGTCAAAGAGGCCGTGGTAGTAGATGAAGAAGAGCCTCCCATTTCTGATCCTGATCCCACTCTTGACCCCGATCCTGACCCTGATCTTGACTCTGATCCTGATCCTGAATCTGACCCCGATCTTGATTCTGATCCGGACCCCACCTCTGACCCTGAGCCTGATCCGGACCCGCCGATCGTCGAGGATGATTCCACGAACCCGCCAGCTGAGGCGGATGCGGATAGTGAAGCTGAAGCTGAAACCGAAACGACGGAAGATTCAAGTGTGATTGTGGCGACTGTTGAAACTGCCACCGAGCAACATCACAAAAAGAAACAGTCAACCAAGAAAACCAAAGCAACCAAGAAAAAAGCAAAAAGCGGGGTGACAAAATATATGGGAGAGATAAAAATCATCAGTTCGTCGACCAATTTTCCGCCGGAGCCAAAGTCGGTCATGGATGTTTTTGGTGTCATGCCCATTCCCGACCCAAGAATGGCCAGCTGGCTGGATGATGAGCTGATTTTTCCTGCAGAAGCTGCCGCAAGTGGTCAAGCAAGCGCGGATGAAAGCATGCCGGCGAAAGAGGCCAATCAGGCAGGGTCCCAATTCAGCTCAAAAAGATTCAAACTAATGTTTGAGCCATTGGCGGTTTTTATCGCGCGCGGTCCCAAATTGAGCGCGGCGGGCAGAGTGGCTGGTGCCAGCAGTGTGCGTCAGAACAAAACATTCGCTGAAAATTGGTTCAATTATTCATTTTGGGGCTTGCTGGTGGTGTTTCTTGCTCTTTTGGGACAAAGTTTCCACGGGAAAATCAAAAACCGATCAAAAAGAGCAAAAGGATGATTGTAATGTTGCAATTATGGGCAAAAACGGGTACAATAAAAATATGTATTTCTTGAATTTTGTTGAAGAATATTGGAATGTAAAACCAGAATACCAGGATTGGCATAATGTGGGGTTTTGATGTAAATAGCACTTGACAAACACCTTGCAATAATATACTTTAGTAATGTATAAAAACAATAATAATTAGACATTAGAAATGGATAAAAATATAATAAGAAGCGTTGTTCTGGATCAGAGAGAGTCTTTTGAAAAAAAGAGCTATTTTGTCAATAGAAATATTCCCGATAACTTTCTTACGGCTAAAAAAATTTGCGTTATTAGTGGAATTCGTCGTAGCGGGAAGTCTACGCTTCTTAAGCAAATTTCTAAAAAATGTGCAAGTTACGCGTATTTGAATTTTGAGGATGAGCGGATGCTTGATTTTGCATATCAAGATTTTAACGCTCTTTTGGAAATTTTTTTGGAATTATATGGCGATCAAGATGTTTATTTTTTTGACGAAATTCAAAATATTTTCGGTTGGGAAAAATTCGTAAGGAGATTATTTGAAGATGGAAAGAAAATCTTTGTAACTGGATCAAACGCCAAGCTTTTAAGTAGTGAATTAGCAACAACTCTTTCCGGACGACATTTGAAAATAGAACTTTTTCCTTTCAGCTTTTTGGAATATCTGGAGTATGAAAAAATAAATTTAAAAAAGTACTATACTATCAAGGAAAAAAGTAGGATTGTTGCATTATTTAGGAAATATTTAGAATTCGGAGGATTTCCAGAGATAGTGCTTGGAGGAAACGCAGAAGAACTTCGACAACTATATCAGGACGTGCTTATTAAAGATCTTTTGGTGCGGTTTAAAATTCGCGAAACAAAAGCTTTCCGCGACGTGGCTCTGTTTTTGCTTTCTAATGTTGCCACACCAATAAGTTTCAATAAGTTGCAAAAATTATTGGGAGTAAAGAGTGTCACGAGCGTAAAAAATTATGTTGATTTTTTTGAAGAGGCCTATCTTTTTTATAGCTTGTTCAAATTTGACTATTCTGTGAAAAAACAGATAATCAATGATCGAAAAATATATTGTGTGGATACAGGGCTTGTTAATGTGGTTGCTTTTCGTTTTTCGGAAGATTTCGGACGCGTAATGGAAAACGTAGTTTTTATTGAGCTTAAGCGCAGAGAAAAAGATTTTTTTTATCATAAAGACAAAAAAGAATGTGATTTTATTGTTCGGCGAGCGATGAAAATAACCGAGGCTATCCAAGTCACGCAGACCCTGTCTGATTCCAAAACAAAAGAAAGGGAACTAGCAGGCATTTTGGAAGCAATGGAAAAATTTAAATTAAAAAAAGGTTTAATTATAACTAATGATCAGGAAGAAAAGATAAAAATGAAAAATAAAATAATTGAAATCGTTCCACTTTGGAAATGGTTGTTGGAAAAATGAAAAGAACAATAATAATTAAATTATGGAAAAAACAACTAATTTCGAAATAGTCATTCGACCGCAAAAAAGTTCACCAAAAGGGTTTAGGGAATACAAAAAAAGAGAAGTTTAAAAAGGTGGCACAAAAAAAGACCACTGTTGTTAAAAATGATTTATTAATTATGCTTGACTTGATAAAAATTAAATTAAGATTCATTTCTGAATTAAACGATCTTTTTGACCGCAAGGAAAGATGGAGATTTATTTTGGTTTTGGCCGTGGCTTTGCTTACAGCTTTTTTTCAAGCCGCTGGAGTTGTTTCTATTTTACCGTTCATTAATATGATAATGGACACAAATGTGATTCATGAAAGTCATTGGCTGAATTACGTTTATCAGCTTTTTAATTTCACCTCGACGACTTCTTTTTTGGTCTTTTCTGGTTTTGTTGTCCTGGGTCTATTGGTGGTGGGAAATTTTGTATCAGCCTTGGCAACTTGGCTGAAGATTAGTTTTGCTTGGAAAAAGAATCACCGGCTTTCTAGCGCCTTGCTGGGCAAATATCTTTCAATGCCTTATGTTTATTTTTTAAATCAAAATACTGCGGACCTTGGTAAGAATGTATTGACCGAAGTTCAACAACTTACTAGTAATTTTATTATCCCCCTGCTTTCTATTTTTACGAATGTCGTAATGGTTATTGTCATTCTGGCTTTGTTATTTTATGTCAACTTCTCGATGACATTAATAGCAGCTATTGTTTTGATTTCGCTATATTCCTCCATCTACTATTATTATTCAGATAAGTTGAAAAAGGGTGGAGCAATGCGCATAGAAGAAAATAAAAAGAGATTCAAATCTGCTTCCGAAGCTTTGGGAGGAGTGAAAGATATAAAGATACTGAGAGTAGAGGGCTTTTTCTTGCGGAGATTCGAAAGAGCTTCTGACAAGTTTTCCGATCTTCAGTCATGGTATCAGGTTGTTGGGCAAATTCCTCGTTATGCCATGGAGGCGATAGCTTTTGGAGGAATCGTCAGTCTATTGATTTATTTGGTTTCTTCCAATACGCCTATCCAAAAAATTATTCCCCTGATCAGCTTTTTTGCTTTTGCCGGGTATAGATTGATGCCGTCTATCCAAGATATTTTCAATTCTTTTACTATCATAAAATTCAATAAAGCGGTTCTCGATAAAATCCATAAGGATATGACCGAAGGTGGTTTGGTTGATGAGAATGATTTGCTCAAGCGCAAAGAGATTTCACGCATATTTTTTAACAATAAAATAAAATTGAAAAACATCTTTTTTTCTTATCCTGGAAGCAACAGAAACATATTAAAGGATATTAGCCTGGAAATAAACAAGAACAGTTTTGTTGCAATCATTGGGGCAACCGGTTCAGGAAAAACAACACTGGTGGATCTTTTATTGGGGCTTTTATCCTCGAATAGTGGAAGTTTCCAAGTGGATGATGTGGAAATAACACAGGATAATGTCAAGAGCTGGCAAGTCAATCTGGGGTATGTTCCGCAACAAATTTATCTTTCTGATGACTCTATCGCCAGAAATATTGCCTTTGGACTTCCTGATAGTGAAATTGACATGGATCAGGTCAAAAAAGCTGCTCATATGGCTAATATTCACGAGTTTATTGATAAGGATCTCGAAATGGGGTATGATACTGCTATCGGTGAACGTGGCGTTCGGCTATCAGGAGGGCAAAGACAAAGAATCGGGATAGCAAGAGCTCTCTATTATGATCCGGAAGTTCTAATTTTTGATGAAGCCACCAGTTCGCTTGATAACGAAACCGAAAAAGAGGTTTTGGAAGCTATAAACAAAGTAGCCAAGCTCAAAACAATGATTGTGATTGCTCACAGGCTTACGACGGTAAAGAATTGTGATAAAGTTTATGTTGTAGACAAGGGAGAGATAATAAAAGAGGGTAGCTATCGTGAAATAGTAGACAAAAAAGAAGCAGGGCAGGATTAATCGATCGAATAAATATATGAAGATTAGTATTCTAAATACCATTGGTTCTGCATTTTCGGATAAGGCGATGATCGTCATTGAAAAAATGGGGGATGTTGATTATTTTGATTTAGATAATCAGAAGCAGCTTGAAAAAGTGATTAAAAAATATGACATTGCTATTATTGGACTTGGTTTGAATTATGACAAAAGAGTGATTGATGCAGGAAAAAGGCTTAAAATAATCGCGACAGCTTCAACGGGAACAGATCATGTCGATGTTGAGTATGCCAAGAAAAAAGGAATAAAAGTATTGAGCTTGAAGGATGATAGGGAATTTTTAGATACAGTTACGGGAACAGCGGAGTTAGCTTTCTTACTAATGTTGGCATTAATGAGAAATCTTCTTCCGGCAACAAAATCGGCGCTGAATTATTGTTGGACGGAAAAATTCAGGGGTCACAATTTATATCAAAAAAAACTTGGGATTGTGGGGCTTGGAAGATTGGGGACAATGATGGCAAAATACGGGAAAGCTTTTGGTATGGAAGTTATGGCCTGCGATCCCTATCAAAATCAAAAAAATTTTTCCACTATCGGATGCAAAAAAGTTTCGTTTGAGAGGCTTTTGAAGCTCAGTGATATTATCTCTATTCATGTCCACCTCAACGAAGAAACCATAGGCATGTTCAATAAAGAAGCCTTTGGTTTAATGAAGAACAGTGCTATTATTGTAAATACATCCAGGGGGAAAATTGTCGATGAGAAAGACATTCTACTGGCTTTAAGGGAGAAAAAAATTGCTGGTTACGGGACGGATGTATTAGCTGATGAGTTGACATTTAATGACAAATTTGAAAATAACGAACTGATAGAATATGCCAAAATGAATGACAATGTCATTATTACGCCTCACGTTGGAGGAGTTACGTTTGAATCGCGAGAAGCTACAGACATTTTTATTGCGAACAAAGTTAAAAAAGAATTAAATAAATCAAAGTAAATTTTATGAAAATAAAACAAGTTGTTTCTTTGAATAAAGAGGGAGAAGCGATTGACACTTTCCAGCAAGGGAAAATAAAGAAAAATTATTTATCCTCAGAAATTTTTCCTATAATGGTTGAAGATTATGTATGGGATCAAAAAAGGCAAGAAAGAAGCGCTGAAAAGTATAAGGATCAAATTAAGCGGGTTTTTTATCAAGACAAGGTCGATGAGAAAATTAAAATAATGTTGCAAGATGATATCAGAAGATTGGAATTGATCAAAGATTTCGATTATGGAAAAAATATCTTAGAAGTGGGCTGTAGCGATGGAAGTGCGAGTATAAAAATTGCCGAGAATCCAAAAGTTAAAAAAGTTTTTGGTATAGACATAAGGAAATCTGCGATTAATGACGGAGAAAAACTTATCAAAGACCTATTAAAAAGAAGAGAAATCGACAAAAAGATTGCTGATAAGATAAGACTGGGAAATTACACGGTTGAAAATTTTCCCTTGAAATTTGGAAAATTTGATTCAGTTTGCGCCTATGAGATATTTGAACATATGGCGCCTCAAAACATGCTTCCGGCTTTTCAACATTTGTATAAATTTATAAAAAAGGATGGAAATTTTTTTATCAGCGTTCCCAATCGTTTTCCTGATGAGAAATACGATAGAATGGGAAGAACGAGATGGAAGTGGTTTGATCATAGGAATTTTTTCAGTCAGGCCAGTCTGGAATTATTTTTAAGAAATTTTTTTAAAAAAGTTGATTTTTTTCCTTTATATGAAAATGAAAAAGCTGAAAAAAGTATATATTTAATTTGTGAATGTCGGGGCAAATTGTATGAGAACTAAAATAATAGCAGAAATTGCTTCTAGCCATAACGGGGATATCGAATTGGCTAAAAAAATGGTTAGAGCGGCGGCAAAAACCGGAGTCGATATTGTCAAATTTCAATCTTGGCAATCGAAGAATGTTGATGATGGCGATCCTGACAAACAGAGATATGCGTCGCTCGAACTTTCTGACGAAGCCCATTATATTTTGAAAGAGGAATGCGAGAAAAACGGAGTGGAGTTTTTGACGACCTGTTATGACAGCGGGCGGATTGATTTTTTGAAAAAAATAGGACTTACAAAAATAAAAGTTGCCAGCACTGACTTGAAACATTTCAATTTTCTCAAAAAGTTAAGAGATAATTTTGCAGAAGTGATTGTTTCGACGGGGATGTCTGAAAAAGAGGAAATTTTAAAGGCGATAAATGTTCTAAAGACTGGAAAATACACAATAATGCATTGCGTTTCCGTGTATCCATGTCCTCTTGAAAAAGCTAATTTGAAAAAGCTAATTTGGCTAAAGAGCGTTGCTGATTCGGTTGGATATTCTGATCATGTGCTGGGCGTAGAGGCAGCTGTTTTTAGCCTGGGGGTTGGAGTGGATTATGTTGAAAAGCATTTTACGTTAGATAGAGATATGAAACAAATAGCGCATACTACCGGCAAAGGCTTGAAACCTATCACAACACATACAATTGCGGATGAACCGGGAACATTCAAGTCATTGTGCGAATGGAGAAATAAATATGAAATTGCCTTGGGATCGGGCAGTTTGGAATTATTGCCAGAAGAAAAATTAACTAGAGAAAAATACACCGGTCGCTTAGGTAAAAATAATTAAAAAAATGAAGAAAAGAAAAATTTGTTTTATCATTACAAGCATAATTCATTACAGTAGGAATTTTTTGATTTTAGACGAGCTCAAAAAGCGTGAAGATGTTGATTTGCATATTATTTTGGGAGGAATAGCTCTTTCTCCTAAATATGCTTCAAGCAGTTTTAATGTTAAGAAAATATTAGAAGATGAAGGGCATGAGAATATTTATGAAATTTATTTTAATCTCGATGGTGACAGTCAGATAGTCAAAGCTAAAACCGTTGGCTTGGGAGTGATAGAATTTTCTTCAATTTTTAATTTCATTCAACCGGATTTGATTATTCTTCGCGGAGATAGATTCGAAGTTCTCTCGGCTGCTGTGGCTGCCGCCCATCTGAATATTCCCGTTGCCCATATCGAAGGTGGGGATGTGAGCGGGACGCTAGACGAGTCAATTCGACATGCAATAACAAAACTGGCGCATATTCACTTTGCTACAAATGAACCAGCTTATCAGAGAATATTGAGAATGGGGGAGAAAAAAGAATATGTGTTTAACTTCGGTAGTCCGGATGTCGAGGTGGCTAAGAAAATTTTAGAATGCAATCCTAGTATGAAAGAAATAAATTTTTCTGATACAGGAAGCGGTGCCTCATTTGATTATGAAAAAGATTTCATTATGGTAATGTTTCATCCAGTAAATAATGAAACTAGACTTTTGCCACAATATACAAGAGAATTACTCGAAGCTGTTTATGAGTTGGGAATGCAAACAATTTGGTTCTGGCCGAACTTTGACGCTGGTGCAGAACAAATTTCTCACGAACTGCGTATGTTTAAGGATAAAGTTCCCAATCATCAAATTAAATATTTACGTTATCTTCCGCCAAGAGAATTTCTTACATTATTAGTTAATACTAAATGTCTTGTGGGCAATTCTTCTTCGGGAATAAAGGAATGCTCTTATTTGGGTGTGCCAGTGGTTAATGTTGGTAATAGGCAAAATAATCGCCTTTGCGCGACTAATATCTTCAATTGCAATTTTGATAAAAAAGAAATTATTGATGCGATAAGAAAACAAGCAGAAAAAGGCCGCTACGATTCTTCGAATTTATATTTTTCTAATGATACTAGTAGAGAAATTTCTGAAATTGTGGCCACTATTGATTTGTATACGCAGAAAACTTTCATTGATTAATTATATGGAGAAAAAAAACATATTAGGAGTAATTACTGCCAGAGGGGGGTCAAAAGAAATCCCTGGAAAAAATATCAAGCTTTTAGGAGGTAAGCCGTTGATTTTTTATACTATAAATTCAGCTAAAGATAGTAAATTAATTTCCCATCTCATTGTTTCCACTGATGATGAAGAAATTGCTGAAATTTCTCGCAGTTTTGGGGCTGTGGTTCCGTTTATGCGTCCGAAAGAATTAGCCGGAGACACTAGCACACACTTAGAAGTGATGGAACATGCAATAGGAATGATGGAAGAAAAATTAGGAATACTTTTTGATTATGTCGTAATTCTTCAGCCAACGTCACCTCTTAGAATACCAGAAGATATTGATAATACTATTCAAAAACTAATTGATCATTCAGAAGCAGATTGTGCTTTTAGCATGGTGGAAGTAGATGATCCTCATCCTTCAAGGATAAAAAGAATGGAAGAGGATAGAGTGTTTCCATATTCTATGTCGGAAAAAGAAGGATTGAGGAGGCAGGACCTGGAAAAAGCCTATAAAAGAAATGGATCAACATACGTAATTCGTAGAGATTTTGTAATGAAAGATCACCATCTTTTTTCTGATAATGCTGTTGGTTATGTTGTTCCACCTGAAAGATCAATTGATATTAATACTGAATTCGATTGGTTTAGAAGTGAATATATGATGGAAGAATTAAAAAAAAAGAATAACGAGAGATATGGCAGATATTTACAATAAGCAGAGCTAAAATTCAAATGATTCTATGATATGTCTCATTTTCGCTGGTATTTCATTCATTTGACTAAATTTATTTTAAATCGTACTATTGTTAGGAGCTGATTATTTTCAATTGGAAGGAAGGGATATAAAAGGGTTCTTTAAAAGGGAGGAATAAATATGAAAAATGTCTTTAAGAATCACCAAGAGAGAGTCGGCAACACTCCTATTGTCAAATGGGGGATGTACAAAGATACGGAAATCTTCTTGAAATTAGAGGGGGCAAATCCGACTGGGAGCTTGAAAGACCGGTCTGCTTTGGCCATAATAAGAAACAAATTAGAAACCGGCGAACTCAAAAAGGGGATGAGATTGCTGGATGCCTCAAGTGGGAGTTTTGCTTGTTCAATGGCATATTTCGGTAACCGGTTCGGATTCAAGTCGGTGGTTGTGGTAAATAAAAAATTGACACGAATCAATGGTATGTTTCTCCTGGGACAGGAAGCTGAAGTTATTCATTACGGCGAAGTTACTGGTGACGGTTACAATCGCTGTTTGGAGATGGTCCGGGATTCTCCAGATAAATACTGTTTTCTGGATCAGTTGAATAACTGGGTAAGTCCTTCTGCACATTTCGAAACAACAGGTCCTGAGATCCTCGGAGCGATGCCAGATGTCGATTTTATTGCAGCAAGCATGGGGTCGGGTGCCACCCTATATGGTGTCTCAACTTTCATGAATAAAAAGAAACCCGAAGTGAAGATAATTGCCTCGAACGGAAAACCAGGCAAGAAAATTGCTGGTACATTCGTGGACGGACCAGACTACGTCTCACCTTTTATAATGGCCTTAAGAGAGGAAAGACTAGTTGATTTCGTCGGATTGGTTTCCTATGAAGAAGCTTTAGGTCACGTAAAAGCGGATTTGATAAGAGAAGGTTTTAATGTGGGATTGCAAACTGGTGGCGTATTTGAGGCTTCTATCCAAGCGATAGATGACCTTGGCCTTTCCGGCAAACTGGTAATTATTTCTGGTGATCATTCTTGGAAGAACATGGATAAGTTTTTTCCCGAAATGTTCTCTTAATCTCTGCCCTCCCCTTAGCGGATTGTCGCTAAGGGGGGTTTTGTTTTTCAAAAATTTTATTAAAATTAGCTAAATTATTTTTTTATTCTAATTCGTGCTATATTATACTGTCACCCTCAAAATAATTTTATCAAATTTTAGGAGAAATAAGGGGGTTTACCTTGTATGCTTTAAATGCTAAAATACAAATAATATTAACCAAGGAAAATAAATTTTTAAATAATAATACGTAAATGAACGAGTATATAAAGAGTGGCGCATATAAATGGAAGGTATGTGTTCCTTTGAGCTGTGACTCAACGTTAATAGAGTGTTTTGGCAAAGCGTGCTTGGAAAAAAGGCCTGACGGGATACTTATTACGGTTCCCAGTTTTCAAAATGGCGACAATCATATTTTAGTTTCAGTTGACACGCAAAAGCAAATCAAGATCCACACCTTTCCAGTGAATATACAGCGTTGTTATGCTCGGATTGATGGAAATGATCTTATTTTGAGCAATATTGCGATAGATTTATTTAAAAAAAATGAAAAAATCAAAATAAGAGGAGAAGTTTTATTGAGACAAATTTCCAATTTAATTGTTCCGCTGGATGATTTATTCGTAGATGTTAAATTGCTAGATGCTTCATCGACTTATAAAATACAAAATGGCAAGATTCTCTTTGATGAATCAAGGATCAAATTTGTTAAAAGTGCTACTTCTTCGATTCAAGAATATGCATTCAATAGCTTTGAAAATATATGCAAAGGAGGAAAGCCACTGGCCGTGCTTCTTAGTGCAGGCATTGATTCCCGCTTAAATATTGCCTTAGCTTATCATTTTTCAAAAAAATATAAAAACAAAATCATAGCCTATCATGAGTATAAAGATAAAAAAGAATATAAAATTGCGAAGCAGGTAGCTGATAGTTTGAAAGTTCCCTTTGTATGTGTCCCAAGAGATATGTTTCGAGAAGAGCCTTTGAAATACGTCTTGTCTCCCGAGTTCATTGATTTTCACGGAGGTATTTACAGGGATACTCTTATTAGATGGTATAGCTATATGGATCTGATGCGATTCAATGACCCAGACTGTATAATAATAGGTATGGGAGCGGATGCTCACAAGGGAAGGTATTATAGGGATATACATAAATTACCGGAGGATGCTAATAAAATTCTAGGATACAAACTCCAAGAAAAGAACATTCGGGATGAAAAAGACTTTATGCCGTATTTTTCAAATGAATTAACGAATGAATTTTTTTCAGATATTACTAGGCGGTCTTTAATTTTTAAGAGTATTCATTCCAGGACTGATTTTATTTTTTACCATGTCCGTACAGTTAAACAGTCTGTATCGCGAACCCCCTTTTTTCATATGAATTATGGGGTTCAATTTCCGCTCAAGGATGATGATTTTTTATCCCAAGCTTTTAGTTTGCCAATGAAAGATAAAATGGACGGGGCTATTCCTTTACGCCTTATTCGAAAATTAAATCCAAAACTTGACAATATTCCTTATAATAGCGGAAATAGAAAATGTTACAGAAGACAATATATTAATTCAATCAGACATCGAATTAAATGCGTGCTGTCAAAATTTCCCGATTCTGATCGCCGAAACGAAAAAATAGCATGGGATCATCCAATGGTTTTGGATTGTCTGAATGGGGCTTCTAGCGAAATAACCGCAAAACTTGAAAAATTTATTAAAGAAAATCTGGGGAAGAAAAAACCAAACGGACAAATCAAGCCGGAATGTGCCTTGCGGGTGTATTTATTTTTAAGGCAAACTGAAAAAAAACTAGGAATTGAATTTATTTGCGAATAAAATAGTTCTATGAAGATATTGAATTTTCCAAAAAAAGTTTATCTTAATATTGTCGGATATAAATTAACAAATGATATCCAAGAATTTATTGGTATAAACAAAAAACACTGGGGTGATTTTCACGGAGATTCGAAAAATGGGTATATCTTAATGACAGGTTTGAAAAATTCCGCCTCTAACTTCGTGGCGTCAGGAAGAGTTGCAAAATCAATTGAAGAAGAGACCGGTTGCTTGCCAATTGTGCTAGTTGATGCACTCAGTTTTTCCTCGGGATATTGGAAGAAAATATATGGATCATATGATATCAGTAATTTTTTATTTTACAGAAATTATCGGAGCAATATTTTTCTTATATTTAAATCATTGTTTTTGACTGTAAAATTTTATTTTAAGCAAAAAGGCATAAATGATTTATTGAGATTGGAATTTGAAAATATTCGTATAGGAGATTTGATATATGATACTATTTTGAGGTTTAATATTGGATTGTACACAATAGACAAGGTCAGAATGGCTTATTTTGGCGATATATACTCGGCTTTTTTACTGGTTATGATATATGAAAAAATATTTAAAAAATATGACATAAAATATATATGCCCGGATCTTTCCGTTTTCACAAGAGGAGGGATTCCTCTGAGAATTGCTGATAAGAATGGTGCGACTGTGATATTGGCGAGCAGAAGGACAATGAAAAGCTATGAAGGGCTGGATATTTTCGAAGGAAAACATCGACCAAGGGTGACAGAGGTCAATGCTCTTAGGGAAAGTAAGAATTTGTATAAGGATATTGATAGCTATTTCAAAAATCGTTTTTCTGGCAGTGTCAATGAGATGGACGTTCTAAAATCCTATAAAGGAAAAATCGAGTACGATAAGGAATATTTTTGCAAATGCTTAAATTTGGATGAAAATAAACCAATAGTTTTCATAATGTCACATGCTTTTTCTGATGGGCCCCATCACACGCCCATGGACAAACTTTTGTTTAGAGATTTTTATGTTTGGCTGGTGGAAACTTTAAAATGCGTTTCCGACATAGATAATGTTAACTGGGTCGTTAAGCCGCACCCGATGTCTTTTAAATATGAAGAAGAGGGGGAAGTGGAAAAGTTAGTAAAATTGTATGGTAAAAATAATATCCATATCGTTCCTAAAGATTTTAATACAAAAAGCATAAAGGATATAGCGGACGTGCTGGTTACTGTTCAGGGTAAATCTGGATTAGAATTCAGCTGTTTTGGTATTCCCGCCATTATTACATCTCAAGCATCTTATAGCGGGTTTGGGTTCACAGTTGAACCGAAAAATGTTGAAGAATATTTTAATTTATTAAAAAACATACCTGCTATACCAAAATTAAATGAAGACCAAATAAAAAGTGCAAAAGTTTTATCTGCAATAATGTTTCTTTATTCGCGTACTAATGATCCTTTATTTCCTCCGAGAGAAGATATTGTATATTTTAGATATAATGAAAAAGCAAGATGGAAACAAAACTGTTTACTTATGGAAAAATATGACAGGTCAAAGGATGAATTTTATCAAAGAGTAAAAGACCTTATAAATTTGAACTTATATAGAAAATATCTAAATTAATTTTTTTTAGTCTAATATAAATGAAAAAAACAAGAATATTTTTCGCTTATAAGCATACAAATAATCCTTGGGGTGGGGCGAATAATTTCATCAGGGCGTTGTATGATGAAATGAGAACTAGGTCCGATTTTGATGTTCATCATAATATCAATTTAGAAAGTGATATTATTTTTTTCAGTCAATTGTCTTGTGGTCCAGAGAATGTTTCGGCTGGGAGTAAAAAACGTTATCGTCTTTCGGATATAAAAAAAATAAAAAGTAAAAGTAAAGCCAAATTAGTTGTTAGAGCAGTCAATCTTAATATAAATTCTCATCCTCCAAAAAATCTGAGTTCAATTTTTACTTATATAAAGACTGGCTTATGGCTGGATATTGAAACAATAGGGCTGGTTAATTTAGCTGATTTTGTTATTTTTCAAAGTGAATTTCAAAAAGAATTTTTCAAAAAATGGGGATATAAAGGAAAGAATAATACAGTTATTCATAATGGAGCGCCATTAATTTTTAAAAATAATAATTTCTCCGTCAAAGAAGTTAATGATTCATTGAAGTTGGTATCAAATTCAAATCACAAGACATTTAAGAGGCACGAAATAATTGCCGAAATGTCACTATTGGATGGAGTAAGCATAACTCATATGGGGAATTGGTCAGATAAGATAAAAAATCATAGGGTGGACATAAGAGGAACGCTGACTCATGAAGAAATAGTGGATATATATAAAAACTCAGATTATCTTTTGCATCCTGCTATCAATGACCCATGTCCAAATTCAGTTGTCGAGGCTCTGCATTTCGGTTTGCCGGTTATTTATAATAATAAAAAAGGGAGTAGTCAGGAATTGGTCAGGGGCAATGGAGTTCCAATCGATGAAAATAATTTAGAAAAAACAATCCAGCTAGCAAGAGAAAATATTATATTCTTAAAGCAAAGACTTTTAGGCGATCGCGAATACTACTCGATAAAAAGAGCAGTTTCTATGTACGTGGAGGTATTTAATAAATTAAAAAATAGATAATTATGGAAGATACAAAAAAAAAGAATATTTTTAGCAATATTGACTGTCCAGTCTGCAAAAATAATAAGTTTGAAATTGTTATTGAATTAACGCCGGATCAATTTCTAAATAAAGAAAGAAAAGAATATTATAATTTAAAAGTGCTGGGAGTTGATGATAATACGAAATTTTTTATAAAAAAATGCAAAAAATGCGGGTTTGTATTTGTTAATCCAAGGTTAAGGGGTGATCTTTATTCAATAGTTTATAATGAAGCCAAGGTTGACCAAAATGACGTCAAGGATTGGGAATTTAAAAAAGGCGATCTCGGCTATCTATATAATTTATACAGTAAATATAGAGAAATATTTCCCTTGCTAAATGTCTTGCAATTTTTTAGAGAATATTTTAAGAAAGCAAAAAATAATAACTATAAGCAATTAAGATTATTAGATTATGGCTGTGGGCAAGGTCATGTTTTGGATTTGTGTAGAGTTTTTGGAATTGATGGAATTGGGGTGGATATTGATTCTTTTAGATTGAATCACTGTAAGCAAAAAGATTTAAATGTTATGTTGCCAGAAGATTTGCCAAGCTCGGAGAAATTTCATATTATCATTTCTGATGCTGTCATTGAACACGTTGATGATTTAGATGCGTATTTCAAATATGCAAGCGAAAGACTTCTAAAAAATGGAATTTTTTATCTTACCGGATTGACCCCTAGTATTATAAAAATTGAAAAGAGGAGCGGTTGTTATAGGCGGGTAATGCCCTTGGAGCATATAAATTATTTTACTCGCAAAGCCCTGATAAGATTAGCCGATAAATATGGGTTCAAAGAAGCCAAGAGAAGTATAGGAGTTTTTGCAGCAAAAAATCTTATTCAATATAGTTACCCTATTTTAAAGAAATTTATATTTAGAGGATTTTATCCAACTGGATATTTTGAAGTAATACTAATAAAAAAACAATAAAATGAGAAGAAATAAACCGTGGTTATATATGCCGATTGAAACAAAGGCGCGCGACCTTTATGGGAAAACACTTCTGGCTTCTTTCGCCGCTACAAATAATTTTAATGTTGTGGTTGGTCCTAAAAAAGACATTAATTCCAAGAGCCTATTTTTTCCAAGGGGAATTATTTTTAATGTCGGCTTGGCAAAAAACTTAGCTAGAAATTCAAAAAAATTCAAGAGAGAAGGCCATCAGGTTGCAGTTATTGATGAGGAGGGCCTTGTTACATTAAGAGATGATATTTATCTTCACCAACGAGTTTCCAGGGAAGGATTAGAAAATGCTGATTTATTTTTTTGTTGGGGAAAAAGACAGGCTAGTATAATTGAAGAAAAAGCCAGAAAAATGAATTGCAAATTTTTTATCACAGGCAACCCGCGTTTTGATATGTTGAGGCCAGAATATAAGGATATTTTCAATAAAGACATTAAGGAAATTAAAAAAAAATATGGAAAATTTATCTTAGTAAATACAAACTTCGGACGTGGAAATCATTTTGCTGGCGATGATTTTTTGCTAGACTCCTTGAAAGAAAAGGGCTGGATGGGCAATCCAGATGATAAAAAATATATCCTTGCTAATGTTGATTGGCAAAAGAAAATATTTAAGGAATTTCAGAAAATGATTTTAGGGATAGCTGAAAAATTTAATGAGTATAATATTATTATTCGGCCCCACCCTTCAGAGAAGTATGACGTATGGGAAAAAATAGCTCAAACCTTTTCGAATGTTTTTGTTGTCCATTCTAGCAATGCTGTGCCTTGGATAATGGCGGCTGATGTTTTAGTGCACAATGGATGTACTACGGCGGTAGAAGCTTTTATTTTGGGAACTGAAGCAATATCGTACCGTCCTTTTATTATTGAAGAACAGGAAACCGAATTTTCTAATAAAATCAGCCTGGAAGCGTTCAGCTTAAAAGAGTTAATGGAGATGGTCGAAAAAAAAATTAATAATTCTATTATTGACATCGAAGATTATAGCAACAAGAAGAAGTATCTAGACAATTTTCTTTCTGGTATAGAAGGAAAAACAGCTTCAGAAAAGATCTCTCTCAATCTTAAATCTATAGCTCAAATAAACCATGAAAGAATAAACATCCCCTTGGTATTGTTATTCGAGATCTACGAGTACGTTGTGTTAATGCTGAAAAGAATTGTGTTTGGAAAAAATAATAGTAGTCTTTCATTGGCTTATCAATTACACAAAAATCCCGGATTAGTGAAAAAAGATTTCCAAGATTTTATTAAAAAAATATCTAAAATCGATAAAAGATTCGCTAATTTGAAGGTAAAAAAAATTGGATTGAGTTGTTATCAAATTTATGAAAGAAAGTAATATTTTGTTAAGAGCAATGAGACTGTTCGATATTTTTTCTCCAAAAATATTGGTAAATTTTAGGATAAGAATTTTCCGGTTAGCGGGGAGTCTTTTTCTTTCTCAAGTAGTTTCAGCTGATAAAATTCTTGATTTTAGCGAGAACAATAAGCATATTTTTTTTGGTTATTATGATGTGACCCCTTTTGATGATAGCGATGAATTGTTATTAGCTATGCAGGCGCCACTTATAAATAGGGCTCCAAAAGAGAATGATTATGTTGAAATTGGTTACTATCATATTAATGAATTGAGTCGAGGTTTTGTTCCTTTGGGAAAAACCAATACTTGGTGTTGGCAACAAGGATGCAGATTGCAATGGTATGGTGGAGGAAAAAATCAGATTATCCATAATTGTCTAGTTGATGGTGGGTATGGATCAATGATAACAGAAATTTCTAGCGGAACTATAATAAAAAAAATAAATAAGTCGCTATATTCAATAAGCAAAGACGGAGAGTGGGGGCTTTCTTTGGATTTTTCTCGTCTCCAGCGTCTTAGGCCGGGATATGGATATGAAACATTGCCAGACAAGAGCTTGGGTGAACTAGCACCTGATTGCAATGGCATAGAATTGGTTAATTTGAAAACAAATGAATCGCGTCAACTTTTTTCGTTGAAAGAAATTTCCAAAATAGAGTCGCATAATTCTATGGATGGAGCCGAGCATTATTTTAATCATTTAATGTTCAATCCTTCTGGAAATAAATTCCTTTTTTTCCATTTATGGATGGACAAAAACAAAAAAAGGTATTCAAGGCTTTTCGTGGCCGATAAAGATGGGGAAAATATTAAGCTATTAAATAATAGTGGTTCCGTTTCGCATTATAATTGGATTTCGGAAGATGAAATAATTTTATACAGCCTGATAGCAGAAAGGAAAGAATATGCATATACTATCTTCGATAGTCGAAATAGTGAAATAAAATATTTTGGAAAAAATATTCCTACGACCGATGGTCATCCAACTTTATTAAAAAATAATAAAATTATTATTACCGATACTTATCCTGATTTATTTTCGCAAAGAAATTTGCTTGCTTATAAAACAAAGGAAGACGAAACTAAAATTTTAGCGAGATTTGATAGTCCAAAAAATTTCTCAGGAGAACTTAGGTGTGATTTGCATCCAAGAGTCAGTCATGACCAAAAAATGATCTGCGTCGACAGAATTATTGGAGGGAAAAGAAATATCTCAATTGTACCTTTCGATGACGAATTATTATAATTTTTTTCAACCCTGCATTAAAGAAATAATCTTCTTGGCTCTATTTTTCCAGGTGTATTTCTTGACTTTATCAAAAGCTTTTAGCATTTTAGTGTTTGCAGTATGTCCATTTCCCATAATCTCTGTTATTTTATCGGCAATCTCATAACTATTCTCGCTTTCATAAAAATAAACCTCACTTTCATCGAGAACTTCTCTTATTCTTGGAAAATCAGCAACAATTATGGGTCTTTTGGCAGCCAAATATTCAAAAATCTTCAAGGGAGACATATAGTTGATTGTGGGAACTTTTTTGGTGTAGCCTGCAAATAGAATATCAGCAGCGCTGTAGGCCAATGCTGGATTATCGGTGTATCCTTTGAATATTAGATTAGGCATTTCATTAACTGCTTCGCGGATATATTTTTGATCTTTCCCAAAGATAACGAAACAAATGCTAGGCATTTTTTTTGCAGTTTCGATTAGTGCTGGGATATCGCGATCTTCCTTAGTTGACCCAACGTAAACAACAATGATTTTTTCTGGCGGCAGAGCTAGTTTTTTTCGAGCAGCTTCTTTGGATAGGGGGATATCAAATTCGGATAAATTTACGCCATCTTGTAGTATTTCAAAATTAGTTCGATTCAATCCGAGTTCTAGGAGTCCGTCTTTAAGCCCTTGGCTTATTAAAATAACACGATCAAGTTTTGAGGAAAATTTTTTATGCAGAAACTTCCACCAGCATCTTTTGGGGACATCATGCATTTCATAAAAGACCTTTTTCTTTTTGAAAAATAATTTTACTAGAAGCGCAAAAGTAATATCTCTGGTATATATATATTCAAAGCTTTTGTACTTTGCTAGAAATAAAAAAAACAACACAATATCATCAAGCACAAAAAAGTTAATTTTTTGTTTTATAAATATAGCTTGAAAATAATTTTTAATATTATATCTTTTTCTAATTTTTTCTGGATTTTTGCTAAAAGCCAGCAGGGTTATTTCATGGCCATTTTCTCCAAAAGCCTGGCACATCTTAACAACCTGAACTCTGTTGGCTTGGTCAACGTCAAAATCGGCGTTTCTGGCATATAAAATACTATGTTTATTGTCTATAATCGTCATTTGAGAAGAAGTTTAAATAGTGCTAATATTGTTATATTAGCATAAATAAAATAATTTTTGAATCTATGAATCGGACTGGGTTTAAGTTAAAAAACATAGGCAAAACGGCAAAAGAAGCAATCATGCAAGGCTGGGCTCAGAAAAAGCGAATTCCGGAACATGAAAATCCCACAGATAGTCTTGTTGAAAATCCAATAACAGTATTTACAAGTATTGTAGGCGACAAGGATGTTCTTCTCGATGATCAAATTACCGAAGGTGCGAATTTTATAGCGTTTGCTAATCAGAAAAGCGATACATGGAAGACGATAATGCCCTATGGTAAATTCAAGGAGAACAGAATAAATTCTCGGATATATAAAATAATGCCTCATATGTTTTTTGATTCAGAGTATTCCATCTGGATGGATGGGAATGTAAAATTAAAAGTTCCGGCAAAGGAAGTGATTGATAAATTTCTTAAAGACAAGGATATCGCTTTGTGGAAGCATAAAAATAGAGATTGTATTTATGCCGAGGCCCAAGCATGCTATGCGCAAAACAAGGATACGTCGGAAGCTCTAGGAGAGCAGGTGAAAGCATATAAGAAACTAGGCATCCCGGCGCATAGCGGACTTTATGCGGCTACAGTTATAATTAGACGGCACACAAGAAGAATAAATGAATTAAATGAAAAATGGTGGGCGCATTATACACGTTATTCAAAGAGAGATCAGATAAGTTTTCCGGTGGTATTTCCTAAAGAAGAAATAAATTGCATAGAAGATGGAGAGATGTGGAAGAATAAATATTTCGAAAGAATAAATCATACTACAGAAGAATAAGAAAATATGGAAAAAATCAATTGCCCAATATGCGATACTAACAACTTCGATTTAATATTAAAAGGAAATGATACGCTGCATAATATTAAAGGAGAATTTGAGGTTGTGAGGTGTGTTAGGTGCGGGTTAATGTTGACTAATCCGAGACCGAGCTTGAACGAAATAAAAAAATACTACCCGGATGATTATGCGCCATACGGGGCAGATTTTAAGCGTGCCAAAGAAGTAGCCAAACTAAGGAAAAAATATAAGTGGTTTTTTGGAATAATTGATCCAAAAATGACGCTAGACTTAAATACAAATCAAGAAAATGCTAGCGTTTTGGAAATTGGATGTGGAGCGGGTAACTTTCTTTATGAATTGCAATCTTTGCATCCAAGGTGGAACATAAAAGGAACAGATTTTAGTGAAAAAATTATTGATAATTTAAAAAGATGCAACTTGGATGTGTTTGTTTCTGATTTAACAGCTTTAAATTTGGCATCTGAAAGTGTGGATATTGTTTATGGATGGATGATTATGGAGCATATTCATAGCATAAACAAGGCCTTATCAGAAATACACCGAGTGCTCAGAGATGATGGAAAATTTTCTTTTTCAATTCCGAATGCTGGAAGTTGGGAGTTTAATTTTTTTGGTAAGAATTGGTTTGCTTTGCAACTGCCAAGCCACCTGTATCATTTCACAGAAAGCACTATATCAAAAATTTTAGAAAAAAATGGCTTTGAAGTGGAAAAAATAATTCATCAAAAAAGTGTGACGAATATTTTTTTGAGCCTTAGGATAATTGTTGAAAAAAGCTTTTTACCAAAAAGTGTCAAATTTTTTTTGAATCGAATGTTGGAATGGAATATCATTTATTTCATTTTAACATTGCCACTCGCGTCTATTCTTGCGTTCATCGGGCAATCTGGTCGTTTAACAATTATTGCAAGTAAAAAAGTATGATAAAAGACAAAGAGCTGGTGAGTATCCTAGTAGTTTCATATAACGCTGAAAAGTTTATTTTGCAGACTATTAAAAGTTGCCTCAATCAAACATATCAAAACATAGAATTGCTCATTTTAGACAACGCTTCAAGTGATAAAACCGTAGAAATATTAGAAAAGTTTGATGATGCGCGTGCGAAGATTTTCAAAGGGAGGGAAAATTTAGGACCTTATGCTGGATTAAATTTTCTTCTTGGCCAGGCCAAGGGGAAATACATGGCCATTCAAGATCATGATGATATTTGGTTTTCGGAAAAAATCGAAAAACAAATAGAATTTTTAGATAAAAATCAACAAATTTTAGCGTGCGGAACCGAAACTTTTTATTATTATGAAAAAAGAGAACTTCTTTTACTGGATAAATGCCAAGGTTTTGTGGATTTTGTCAATCATACCTCTCTCGTTTTTCGCAATAATGGATTCAGATATAATACGGATTATGTTTTGGCGGATGAATATTTCGAAAAAAAAGTGCTGGGAAGGGGTGGCAAGATATTTTGCATCGGTGAACCACTTGCAATCCATAGGATAAGAAATGACGGAAATAACCTATCGCATACGAGGTTTTCGCTTACGAGGAAAAATTTGAAAGATTTTTTTGAAACTAATGGTTTTGGGCCAAGGGCTATTTTATACATTAGTGGGTTTTTTTTTGTTAAATATTTCAGCGAAAAAATAGTTTGGCTTGTTATTAGTATCGTAAAAATAAAATCAAAAAAAATAAACAAAAATGAGTTTACTGCAAAATATCCGGAAATCGACTTGTGAATTATTAATCAAAATATTCCTGAAACCAAAGCTCAAGAGTCAGAAGCGCCCAAATATGTCGAGAATAATCAATATTTGTTTCGCTATGCTTTTTTAATATTTTTTCTATCGCATCTTTTTTAAATATCCCTCTTTGCATAGCTTTTTCTGACAACAAAATATTGCGGGTGTATTTTTTCAGATCATTCCTAAGCCAATCGGAAATTGGAATTCGAAAACCCATTTTTTTTCTATGCAATATTTCACTAGGAATTAATCCCTCGAGGGATTTTTTGAGTATATATTTTTTAGTATTCAAACCCTTTAATTTTAGATTAAAGGGTATTTTGGCTACCAGTTCCATAAATTCGTGATCAAGGAAGGGGGATCTGCCCTCAAGTGCGACTGCCATGCTATCAATGTCTACCTTGACCAACAAATCGTCAGGTAAATAAGTATTGAAATCTACAGACAGGGCTTGCTCTCCCTTGGTTGTGTCGCCAGCTTCTTTGAATTTTTCTAGCATAATCTCATAGGTGTCCTCTTTCCAAACTTTATTCTTAAATTCTTCAGTATAAATCTCGCTTTTCATCTCATTGGAAAAGTAACAGATATAATCCAGGTATCTTTTAGCGTAGCTTTCTGATATTATTTGTGAAAATTTATAAGCCCTTTCAAAAAACTGATTTTTAAGATTTTTATACAAAAATTTAGTCAGTGGCAGGATTATCAATTTATGGGGAAAAATAAATTTTTCATACCAAAGAGAAAATTTATGTACACTGTACCATGGATATCCTGCAAAATTCTCATCCCCACCGTCGCCATTAAGAGCGACCGTGACAAAATCACGGGTCATTTTTGAAACATAATAAGTGGGTAGCGCGCTGGAATCGGCATAGGGTTCTTCATATTGCCTAACTAGCATCGGAAGCATTTCAATCGCATCCGGTTTCACAATAAATTCTTTATGATCGGTTTTGAATTTTTTGGCAATGATGCGGGCATATCTAAGCTCGTTGTATTTCTCTTCTTCAAAACCAATGGAAAAAGTCTTGACTGGCTTTTTGGAAAGCTTGCTCATGAGAGCTACGATTGCGCTAGAATCTATGCCGCCGGAAAGAAACGCACCAAGGGGCACGTCAGAAATCATCCGCAATTTCACAGATTCTTCCAATTTTGCCATAATTCTTTTCTTCCATTCATCTTCTGACAGGTTTAATTTTTTGGAATAGTCCAATTTCCAATATCTTTCTTTCTCCACTTTTTTAGTTTTGAGATCAATGAAAAGATAGCGGGCCGCTTCCAATTTTTTAATGTCTTTGAAGCCGGTGAGAGGAGCGGGAACGTATTGCAAGGTCAGATAATGATGAATGGCGACGTAGTCTGGTTCTTTTTTATATTCCTTTTGGGTTAGAATGGTTTTGAGTTCCGAAGCAAACATGAAAACATTATCATCAACATAATATTTGAAAGGTTTTTTGCCAATGCGGTCGCGAGCGCAAAAAATGGTTTTTTCTTGTTCGTCATAAATTGCAAAAGCAAACATTCCGCGCAGATGTTCCAAGCACTTTTTCCCGAATTTATCATATAGTGCCAAAATCACTTCTGTATCGGTCTTAGATTTAAACGCGTAGCCATCCTTGATTAGCATTTCTCTTTTCTCTTGAAAGTTGTATATTTCTCCGTTGAAAACAATTTCATAGCGATCCATATAGCGCATCGGCTGATGACCGAGAGGGGAAAGATCAATAATTGAAAGTCGCCTGTGTCCAAGCCCAACTTTTTGATCGGGAGAAATATATACTCCGCCATCATCCGGACCGCGATGCATTATTTTTTCATTCATAGCCAAAATAGCCTGCTCCGAAACGGTTTCGTCGTTAAAATAAATTTTACCAGTTATTCCACACATGAGTATTCATAAATTTTTGTAAACCGAAAAGTAAATCCGTATTGATGCCATAGGAATAGACTAAATTGATTATGATAAAAAAGAATAATCCCAAATACAGAAATATTTTTATAATTGTATGGTGGAGTTTATTTTTGATTAATTCGTCGTTTAGTTTGAAAGAAAACCACACACCATAGGCATATAAAAGAAACGTTATTGGCCAGATAAAAACAAGAGATCTGTCCGCATGCTCGTTAATAGAAGATGCTAATGTAAAGATTAAAGCAGCAAAATAAAGAGAGAGAATTTTATATTGTTTATAATAAAAGGAAACGAATACTACGTGTATAAATATAAGTACAAATGCAAGATTAAAAAAAATCCAATCAAAATATCCGTCTTTAATAACCATAAAACCGGGAAGTAGGTTTCTGTTTGTATGAGGGGTTTGTTTGGTTGGTGATGGAGTTGGTTTTGGTGGGGGCGATGGAGAAATGTCATTCGTACTTAATGATTTCGTAGTAAAATTAACAATATTGGAATTTACAATGAAGGATTTTATGCCATAAGGATTATCTTCATTTAAATAATAAGAAGTGGGAAGATAAAAAATAAATAAAATAAAAACTGAGAAAACTATTTTCTTTAGCATAGCAATATCAATTTTCTTCATAAAGTAAGAATAGAAAATATAGAAAAATATTGGGGTTATCATTAAATATACAAAGAGCATATGCGCGTATAGTCCTAGCGGAATTAATATTAACAATAGTATTTTCCAATGCTTATAATTGCCCAGGATGATTGCAAAAATAAGGAATATCAATAATACTGCAAAAAACCCAGGTACTACCCACCAAAATCCATGGTACCGTCCACCATTATATAGGGCAAGAAAAAAAAGCAAGAAAGCAATTAGTTTTTTGTCCGTTTCTATGTTT
>JBAZSS010000012.1:0-31929 GCA_041662285.1 Parcubacteria group bacterium | reverse complement strand
GAAGTTCTAAGATAATTATAATGCAAAAATGAAAAATTTGCCAGAATCAAAGTATAAAAAATCAAGACTCAAATAAGTCTTGAAATTAGTGGCTCTCAATAACTGATATGTTCAGAAGTTTAAATCTTACTAAATTTGAATTGGATATGCAATTATTAAGCTTTGCTAATTGCCTAACAAGTTAGCTTAATTTTGTCGTGCCTGCTCTATATTAAAAAATACTACAAATTATAACTAAACGAGTTTTTGTAATTCTATCAATAGTTTTTCCCATTTTTTAAAATACATTTCTATTGTTAGGTCTTCCTTATTGTTCATAAGGTAAATACCACTTGAGCAAACTTCTTTATTTTCAGAAGCTCCAAATCCCCCTAGCTTAACATAGGTGTGTTTATTTTTATCAATATCAATAATTTTGCCAGAAATTGGACATAAATCATTTAAGATAAGCCTAACTCGCTTTGGCAATGAAAGGTCTGACCTTATGCATATGTGATTGAATAATCGCCAAATACTTTGGTCAAAATAAATTTTTTCTTTTCCAACACTAGTTAACTGTTCCTTATAAAATTTTCCTTTGTTAACCAAAATGTCATTCAAATATATTTGATGAAATGAACCGCTTTTCTCATAGATTAAAAATCTAATTTCTTTAATGTATGTTAATAAATCCTTGGCGAGCTTATATTTATCCTTGCCACGAATTTCTCGTTTCCAGACGAACAATGCCATACCAGCAAAAATGACTAGCATTATCTGTAGCCCAATTTCTATAATTCTAAAAATAAATTCTTTGTCCATAATATATATAACGCTAACTATTACAGAATGGCTTATATTTATCATATAGTCAAACATTAAGGTCGCTTGCGACTATATCTAAATATAAATATATCAAAAAGTTACTAAAATTTTGTAGTTGATTTTTCAGAATTCTTAACATATAATAAAAATACAATTTAATGCCTAACCCCTATGAATAAAATCATAGGATATGGCACAAAAAACCGTTCAAAGTATTAAGCTCTCCATCCAGAGCACTTTGAACGGTTGCAAGCCGAAAGGTTTGCAGGTGACGTAAGTCATCGCTGGTGGGGAGCTTTATGTTATATAAATTTACCTAACCAGCAATAAATTGTTGGTTTTTTAATTATTAAAAGCAAAAAAATGGAAATGCAAAAAAACAAAAAATGTCCCTTTTGTGGAGAGGACATTTTAGGCGAAGCTAAAAAGTGCAAGCATTGCGGAGAATGGCTGGAAGAAGGTCATCAGCCAGTCAAAAATTCAAAAAGCAAGATGATAGCATTCTTGCTGGCGTGGTTTTTAGGAGGATTCGGTGCACATAAATTTTATCTAGGAAAAGGAGGTCAGGGTGTCCTATATCTATTATTTTGCTGGACACTAATTCCTTCCCTGGTTGCTTTTTTTGAGGGAATTGGATATCTAATGAAAAGTGATGTGGAATTTATAAAATTATATAGCGCTACCTCTCAATCGGTTGCAACTCAAACTCAGAGTAATAAGAAAAGTTCTCCCATATTGATTGTAATTCTAATAGTTTTTATTGTTGGCATATTTGCAAGTATTTTAGTTAGTATCACTAATAACAAAAAAGATAATGACATTTCGCTGGATAAACAACCAACAGCAACAGTTATTCAAAGCAAAGTCGCATATAAAGAATTAGCAAGCTATACAAAGAGTGGGAAAAATTGGCGAAATATAACCATCCCCCTGAAAACCTCCAACGAGGACTTAATAGCACTTGCAAAAGAATTACACACGAAAGATTCTAAAAGCTATTTTCACATTTTTGACGATGACGCCAAATTTCAAGAATATATGGATTGGGATATAAATTATGGAAAGGTAAAAGATAAAGACGGCAAGATTAAACAAATAGACCAATGCTCAGATGTTGTATATTGCAGAACACTTGTTCAACAAGGAAAGTATGCATTTCCTTTTCCTGAGGCGTGGGGAAATAAACACGACATAGCTATTATCAATGAAGTGTTTGACGGCGGAAGTCTCAAATGGAAACTTTCAAATCCGCTAGGAACAGAAATAAGTAGCTTGTAATATAGGGTAAAAATTATCTTGAAAGAAATTATAACAAGACACCACAAGACAAAATAGACATTTTATAGCTTATTTTACAAATGAAAGGCTTATTTAAAGTATTTTTGCAATTTAGTTCTATTTTTAAGGGTCATTTTAGTGTTAAAATAATCAAAATATATCAGATAAATCCCATTATTTGCATAAATTGCCGTTCATTTGACCGGACACGACCGGACAAATGTGGCATTTTGGCATTTTTGGGGGAGATTGACTTTGTGCTCATTTGGTGCTATACTAGCTTATAGTTAATAATTTAATAATAGTTTTGATTTAACTCAAGCGTAAGTCCTGAACGTTAGTCTATACTGCCTTAGTGCAGTCTTCACATAATCTTCAGAAGCAGTTGAGGTAACGAAACCAATGATTCAGCTTTAAGCTGGTGGTTATGTTATCTCTTTTATTTTTATAAAATAGTTAGATAAGAGCCAGCAACTTAAGGTTGCTGGTTTTATGTTATCCACTGAAAAAGAATTTTATGAAAATTTAAGCAAGAGAGAACTTTCCGAAAAGGAAGTATTTGAAGCGAAGCATAACTTTGTTGGCTTTTTTGATTTGCTTTATCAGATAGACAAAAGACTCAATGAATGTAGTGATAAACAAAGAATGGACAGTGGTTAGAGTAAATTCAGCTATACTGCTTGCTCTACATAACAAAAAAAACGTGTTCAGAACTTTAATTTTATAATTTTAACATTTAGCAATATGAATAAAAATATAATCAAAAAAATAGAGAACTGTGATTGCATTATGACAAGATTTCAAAAAGAAATAGAATATGAATTTAAACGCCAATACAAAGAGACAATATCTAAACTAGCACAAAGAATGATAGAGAAAAGAAAAAATGCTTTATTAAAGCAACAAAAGAACATATAATACACGCAACATAAAATGATAAAATACAAAAATATAAAAGCGATAATATTAGCAAGAGTTTCAACAGAAGAGCAAAAAGAGGCTGGCAATTCATTACCTGCTCAAATAGCACGATTAGAAAGCTATTGTAAAAGAAAGGAATTTGAAATTGTGAAAAGTGTCAGTTTTGACGAAAGTGCCTATAAGGAAAAGCGGGATGAATTTGACCGATTACTTGAAACTGTTGAAAAAATTGCAAAAAAAGAAAAAGTTGCAGTTTGTTTTGACAAGGTAGACCGTCTTTCCAGGAGTATTTTTGATAAAAGGGTTGGGGCTCTTTATGAAATGGCTGTGGCAGACAAAATTGAGCTTCATTTTGTTTCTGATGGTCAAGTTATCAACAATCAAATGTCTGCTATTGGAAAATTCCAATTTGGAATGAGTCTAGGATTGGCGAAATATTATTCAGATGCCATCAGCGATAATGTAAAAAGAGCTTATGAACAGAAAATTAAAAAAGGTGAATGGATTGGACAAGCGTATATTGGATATAAAAATATAACACTGATAGACGGAAGCAAGGATGTCATTATAGACGAAGAAAGAGCACCTTTCGTTTTAAAAACATTTGAACTATATGCCACTGGAAAATATTCAATGAAAACATTAGCGGAAGAGATGTATAATCAGGGGCTCAGAAGTCGGGCTGGTGTGGCTGTATCAACAAGTCAGATACAAGTGATGCTAAGAAATCCATTTTATTACGGAATAATGAGAATTAAGGGTGAGTTATATCCTCACAAATATGAACCTATAATTTCCAAATATCTTTTTGATAAAGTTCAAGACCGCATAGACGGATATAATAGACAAAATTTTAAAATAACTAAAAAGCCTTATATTTTCAGAGGGCTAATAAAATGTGCCGAATGTGGATGTGCAATAACGCCAGAACTTCAAAAGGGCTATATCTATTATCATTGTACGAATTACCACGGAAACTGCAAAAATGTATTTTGGCTTAGAGAAGAAGAATTGTTAAGTCAGATTAAGGTATTCTTTCAGAGTCTAAAATTAGAACCTGAGGCACTTGAAAAACTGAAAGATGAGCTAAGAGCCACCCACGAAAATGAAAGAGCATATTATGAGCAAGTCCTGCAGTCTATAAATAGAAAATTAGGGGTTATAGATACGAGATTGAATATTATGTATACAGACAGACTTGACGGAAGAATAACAATGGAAGTATATGACAGAATGGTAACAGAATACAAAAAAGAACAAGATGACTTAAGAGAAAAACAAAAAGAGCATTCCGCTGGAGACAAAAATTTTTACATTACAGCTAGCAAGATATTAGATTTATCTCAAAGAGCTTGGGAATTGTTTCAAAATTCTGAACCACAAGAAAAAACTCAACTAGTTAGTTTCTTAGTTCAGAACCTTACTTTAAAAGAAAAAAAGCTTTCATTTGAGGTGAAAGCTCCCTTTAATGGCATAGTAGAATATGCCAAGCAACCTGTAGGGCTCCGCGACCAGGACTCGAACCTGGAACCAATTGATTACACTTATCCTAAAGTTTCCTAAAGGGGTGGACTATATCATCTTCTTTATAATTAAAGAAGTGAGGCGCTTCCCAGTCCGCTTGTGGAGGACAAGTACTTCCTTTCGGAATAGTCTCTGAACCTTCCCCGATAAATCGGGGCTTGGCTTCTGATTACCATAATTTCCACTGAAGAAATTTTAGGCTTCCAGAAATTCACCTCATTTTCATCCCAATATTACTATTGAGAGCTGCGTTTTTGACTATGTAATTCTCTATGGCAATTTGCACAAACAAGAATACAATTTTCAATTTCTTTTTGTACCCTCACCCAACTCCTCGTTAGGCCGTCTTTAGAAATTCCAAATTCTTTTTTACTAGAATCAAGATGATGAAATTCTAAGGCATCTATGCATTTTTTGTAACCACAAAGAAAACATTTACCGCCCTTGTATTCAATCGCCATATCCTTTATTTTGTTTCTTCTTTTGGATACGGCCTTTTTAATATACTCGGCGCGGTCAGCGTATTTTCTTTTTTCTTTCATATAATTATTATACAAAAGACGTGTTCACAGTCAACTGCTCTACCATTGAGCTATCGCGGAATATTTAATTGTCAATTTTAAATAGCCTCAAGGACTATTTATCTAACAAATTGATTATACCAAACATTTCAAATAAATCAAGGATTGGAGCAATTGTGAATAATTAATACACTTAATTAGAAAAATTAAGCTTTCAATGATACAATAAAAGTATGCTTAAAGAAATAATAAAAATTGAAGATTTGGGTTATAGTGAATTTTTTGAGGCTAACCGGATAAAACTTGGACTAGAGGCTTTTCAAATTGTCCGAGTAATTTCCGAACTAAGAGGAGGCTATCGGGTGAAAAATGTCCAAGGTGAATATTTAGCCAAAATAATGGGCAAGCAGATTTGGAAAGCAACGTCTCGTAAGGACTATCCCGCTGTAGGCGATTGGGTGGCAATTTCTAACTTGGAAGATGGGAAAGCGCTAATCGAAAAAATATTACCCAGGAAAACAATCATGCAAAGAAAATATAGCAACAAAAATGAAACTCAAATTATCGCTACTAATATTGATGTAGCTTTTGTAATTGAATCAGTTGATAGGGACTATAATTTAAATCGCATTGAAAGATATTTTGCCATGGCAAGTGATGGCGGGATAGAGCTGGCGATAATATTAAATAAGATAGACTTAATTTCTAAAGAAGAATTGAATTTGAAGCTTGAACAAATAAAAGATCGATTTAAAAATATTACTGTCATTTCAACCAGCACTCTGGTTGACAAAGGGCTAGACGAATTGAAAAAATATATAGTCAAAGGAAAGACATATTGTTTTTTGGGTTCTTCCGGTGTGGGAAAATCTTCCCTGATTAATGGCTTGCTTGGCGAAAGTAAAATAGAAACTGGCGAAATTGGTTCTCATTCGGGTAGAGGAAAACACGTGACAACTACAAGAGAAATGTATTTCTTGAAACAAGGTGGTATCATAATAGACAATCCAGGGGTACGAGAAGTGGGTATGGCGGATGCTAACTCCGGTGTGGATAATTTATTCGATGAAATAACGAGCCTATCAAAAGAATGCAAGTTTGTTAATTGCACGCATGTTCATGAACCAGGATGTGCAGTTCTATTAGCCCTAAAAACTAGAAAAATAGACAAAAATAGATATACAAACTATATCAACCTCAAAAAAGAAACTCAGTATTATGGAATGAATAAATTGGAAAAAAAAGAAAAGGACCGTCAGTTTGGAAAATTTATCAAAAAAGCCAAAGCAGATTTCAAAAAATATACTCACAAGGATTATTAATTTTTTATTTTTATCCTGGGCTTGTGCTATACTACAAAAATATGAAATCTAACAAAAAAGCGTCGAAGAAAAAACATTGGGATATTTTGGGGATTGGCAGTCCCCTGTTTGATATTGTGATCAATATTAGCGAAGAAATGCTAACCAAATTAAATTTCAAAAAAGGATCAATGAATTTGATTTCAAAGGCGGAAAGTGAAAATATTTTCCAGCAATTTAAAAACAAAAAATTAGAACTCACTCCCGGTGGCAGTGTTTCCAACACTCTTTCTGGGGCTAATCTTTTGGGCAGTCGCGTATCATTTTTGGGACTTGTTGGCCAAGATGAACATGGCAAAAAATATCAAGAAAAAATAGAAGCCGAAGGCGTCACTTCTCATCTTTGTTTTCACGATGATGGGATAACCGGACACGCCATTGTGTTTGTCACTCCAGACGGAGAACGCACGATGGCTACGCATTTGGGCGCGTCAGTTAATTTCAATAAAAATCATATCCAAGAAAAAGAAATTAAACGCGCAAAAATTCTTCATATCGAAGCCTATCAACTGGAAAATTCTGTCAGTCGCCAAGCAATTTTGCATGCCGTGGAAATTGCCAAGAAAAATGATGTTTTGGTTTCACTGGATTTATCTGATACTCAACTCATTAAACGCAACAAAAAACTTTTTTTGCAAATTGTCAAAAAGCATATTGACATTGTTTTTGCCAACGAGGAAGAAGCCACCGCCTTTAGTGGCAAGAAAAATTCTCGCAAAGCTTTGCGAGAAATTGCCAAAAATTGTCGCATCGCCATAGTGAAATTAGGAGAAAAAGGCAGTCTAATAGAGGAAGACGGAAAAATTTTTGAAATTTTGCCTCAAAAAGTTAAGGTGATAAACACTAACGGCGCAGGCGATATGTACGCTGCTGGAATTTTACATGGATTGATAAATAATTTAGACTTAGGAAAAGCTGGAGAAATAGCCAGTCATGTTTCAGCTTTGGTCGTTGCGAGTTCTAGCGCACGACTTAATAAAAAACATCATAATTTAATTAAAAAATAAGTTGCGTCTTAAGTTATAAGATTCAAATCTTATTTAACAAGGTAAATGGACAAAACACAAGATTACAAAATCAAAGATATTAGCTTGGCGGAATATGGCCGAAACGAAATTATTATCGCCGAGAAAGAAATGCCAGGGCTAATGGCACTGCGAAAAAAATTTGGCAAGAAAAAACCTCTTCAGGGCGCGCGTATTTTGGGAAGTTTGCATATGACTATTCAAACGGCAGTGCTAATTGAAACTCTAGTTGAGCTAGGCGCCGAAGTACGTTGGGTTTCTTGCAATATCTATTCCACTCAAGATCACGCCGCGGCCGCCATCGCCAAAGCTGGCATTCCGGTTTTTGCTTGGAAAGGTGAAACATTAGAAGACTATTGGTGGTGTACCCAGCAAGCTTTCAACTTTGGTAAAAATTTGGGACCGATCCTAATTGTGGATGATGGAGGTGACGCCACACTTATGCTTCATCTTGGCGTGGAACTTGAAAAAAATCCTAAGTTACTCAAACAAAATTATTCTGGAAAAACTGAAGACGAAAAAGAGCTGATGAAAATCCTCGCTAAAATTTATCACGAAGACAAAACTTTTTGGAATAAGATAATTCGAGACGTCAAAGGAGTTTCCGAAGAAACAACTACGGGCGTGCATCGACTCTATCAAATGTTTGAAAAAAAGAGATTGCTTTTCCCTGCGATTAATGTCAATGACAGCGTGACCAAAAGCAAGTTTGACAATCTTTATGGTTGTCGAGAAAGTTTGGCCGATGGCATCAAGCGCGGAACGGATGTGATGGTGGCGGGAAAGGTTGTAGTTGTTTGTGGCTATGGCGACGTCGGCAAAGGTTGCGCCCAAAGCATGAAAGGTCTTGGCGCGCGCGTTATCATCACCGAAATTGATCCGATTTGCGCTTTGCAAGCTTCGATGGAAGGATTTGAAATAAAGACTGTGGAAGAAACGCTGGGTGAAGGCAATATTTATGTGACCGCTACGGGCAATCAAGATATCATCACAATTTCTCATATGGAAAAAATGAAAGATGAAGCAATTGTTTGCAACATTTGACATTTCGACAATGAAATTCAAGTTGAGAAATTGGAAAAATATAGTGAGATTGAAAAAATAAATATCAAACCGCAAGTGGACAAATATATTTTCCCTGATGGACACGCTATTGTGCTTCTTTCGCAAGGCCGACTAGTCAATCTTGGCAATGCTACGGGGCATCCAAGTTTTGTGATGAGCACTTCTTTTACCAATCAAGTCTTGGCGCAATTGGAACTTTGGGAAAACAAACATGCCATTGAAGTTTACACTCTGCCAAAAAAACTCGACGAAGAAGTAGCGCGGTTGCATTTGGAAAAACTAGGCGTGTCTTTGACCAAACTCACTAAAAAACAATCCGATTATATCAACACACCCGTTGATGGTCCGTATAAATCGGAAAATTATCGATATTAAAAATATTTTTAGAAAATTTAAAGGGAAGGACGAAATGATTAACGCCTTCCCTTTTTTATATTTCATTGTCCCTCCTTTTTTTAGCTTTGCACTTATTACACTCGGTATTGAAAAGTTGACCAGAATTTTTTTCAATACTTCGAATAATATTGCAATCACCAATAAACAAACAACTCTGGCATACATTAGTGTTATATTCACTTATGCAACCGGTATATTCTCCGCATATACTACATTTAAAAACTCGAGTTTTCATTCCCCCTCCCTGATTGTGAATTTAAAAAAATTAAAATTAATTTTCAATCTCGAAATAGTAGCCTCTTTTTCATTTTTCGTCAAATTAAAAGGGAGGACAATAGATTGTTTTATTGTCTTCCCTTTTTTGCAATGAAAATAATAATTCAATATTTTCCCCCTTTTAACAATTGAAAACTTTTTTGTTTATTTTTTTCGACTTGATTTTCATTATAGCCGAAAAAAAATATAATGACATCCCCTATCGCTATTGTTACAGGCGACAGTATTCCGTCAACCGCTTCCCACAACTTTTGTTTTACTATTTTTCTAATATTCATACCGTCCTCCTTAATATAAAAAGTTAAGTTTTAACTTTACACGGTTATGAAAAATTATTTTAAAAGGACAAAAAAACCACCCCTAAAGGTGGCTCGCTATAAAAATTCTGCTAATTTGATTTTCCATATCTATATAATATTCCCCTTCTAATATTTCGTCAAATCAAAAACAAGACCCGAAAATAAGCCTTGTTTTTACTTCAGGAAATGACTTTTTATTTGCTCACTTTTTTAGCTACTCTTATGACACGAGAAGCATCTTTAGCAACATCTTGCTTGGCAGAAATTGCCAGCTTGCTTATCGATTTCCAATGTTTTTTGAGATCATTAGCAATCGCTTTAATTTCCTCTTGAGTTGCCATTTTTTCTTTGGCATATTCCTTTGAAACTGCATCGATAATTTCAAGATAGATTGGCTCGGTGATTTCCTTAGCTTTCTCCAATCTTTCAATAACATCCCCTTTCATTTTGATCGCCCAAGATTTGGCATGCTCGCGATGTTTCTTCCCTTTTGGCCCGAAGAAAAAATAGGCGGTCGCTGCTACACCAGCCAAGCTTGCGCCGATGACTGCCAGTTTGATCACTTTCGAACTGTCTGTCTTCTTTTTCATAATATTTATTTTAAAAATTAATTAGCTTTTTTTTCGTCTTTCTCTTCTGAGCGCTTCCTTTTTCGTGCTGGCGGAAAAAACATTCGAAAGATAATGTTGTCTTCCAACCTTTCTTTGAGTTCTAGAATAAACTCTTTTGAATCATCAAAATTATCTTGCAACTTTTCTGAAATCAGATATAAATTTCTACCGGCTTTGATGAAATAAAACAAGCCGATAGAAAATAACACTGAGAGCACCACTGTCGCCACAGAAGAGATAAAAAAGAAAATGTCTGCTTTCATCACTGTTTCCATATATAATATCTATTTTAGATTAAATAATATTTCGACCTTGTAGTAATCTTATTATAACTAAAATAACAGCAATTACAAGTAGGATATGAAGCAGTCCACCGAGAGTATATGAAGTGATGAATCCTAAAAACCACAAGATTATTAGGACTATAATTATTGTCCACATATTTTTTGAAAATTTAATTACATACTAGATTTTTGTTTTTCACCTGAGAATATTCGCACTAATTTGACGATTCCCCAAGCTAAAACAGCGTACACGATAATTGCCACGAGAGTTGATGGCTCCAAAACTGAAGTTGTTTCCACTCCCTGAGCAAAGCCTCTGCGGAATATTCCTTCAAAAGGAGTGATGAAAATTCCTGTTATCCCATAAATCAATCCTACAAAAGAACTTGCGAGATTCGCTCCCATCAATTTGAGCACAAGACGAAAAGCTAAAAGTATTTCCAAAAGTCCGGCAAAGAAATAAATTAGATATTCAATCGTCTGAAAACCAGTCGCTTCACTTTCGATTGAAGTCACTGCAACCGGAGTTTTGCCATCTTCTTTCGCAGTTGTAGTTTCTTTTATAATTTCTGTCATATTGTTTTCACCACCTTTCTATTTTTGCTAATTTCGACCTTTTTAATTATTGTTTCTTTGGGTAAATATTCAATCAGAGCCTTTTCTATTAGGCTAGTAAGACTCATTTCCTCAACGATGGCATGTATTTTCGCTTGCTTAACTAGAGAAGGATTGATAAAAATTGTTAATCTTTGTTTTTTTTCAGTTGTCATAATTGCTATATTAGTGTTTATTGCGCCACTTGATATACTACAACAACAATAGAATTATATTTCAAAAGGATGTTTTTAGCACCAGCCCTTGATTTTTTTCTATAGCTATGCTATGGTTTCAAACTAATGAAAGAGTAGTATTTTTAACAATCAAATAATCCCCAGAAAAAGAAAGGAGGTTAAAAAGGGTAGTTTTATTTTTTCAGAAAAACAATCCAGAAAATTAACGGGCTAAAACGCCCATAAAATTTCAATGGAGGACACCATGAAAAAATTATTGACGATTACTCTGGCAATTTTTACACTTTTTTTATCCAGTTTTTTAACCGCCCAGTCCGCCACGGCAACGGACACACCAACTATCCAAGTAACTGCCGGGGAGTTCGGGCTCTGCAGAGAGCCCGGAGAAAAAACCGTTGTGATTGAAATTATTTTCCCATACGGACTTCCCCTGCTCCTTGCTCGGGATATGTGGCTGGAAAGTCTCGGGATTGAAAACATGAAAAGCACCGCCACCTTTTTTGTGCTTGCATCCCAGATTGAAGACATCACTATCCAACTGCATTCTCAGGGTCATTGGGAAAATGTCTGGGTTAACTGGGCAAAAACCAGCGACGGACTCCTGCGAATTGTCAGGTCAGCCAAAGTGTACTCAGCAGACCAATTTAAAATTGTGGTGACTGCCAACGGCGAAGAATACGAACTACCGTTAGGCAACGCCGATCTGCAACCGCTTATTAAACTTTTTGGCTGTAGTCTGGTAAGGGATGGAATGATTGAAATCAAATAAAATAACGGCCGAAATCGGCCACAACCTAGAGCTTTGAAATTCGCGAGGATTTCAAAGCTCTGTTTTTTTTATAATCCCCCTTCTCTTCCCAAATTTTCAAAAATGCGCTAGAATAAAAACCCAGTGCTTTTTTTATTTATTTAACTCATTCCAATATTATGGCTAAAGACGACGTCGCAGTTAGATTTAACAAAGTTTCTTTTGAATACGCCCACAACAAAACCATCCTCGATGAGGCTTCTTTTTCCATCCGCCAAGGCACTAAAATCACTATTATGGGACAAAATGGCGCCGGAAAATCAACTATTTTGAATTTGATCACTGGCTCTCTGAGAGAAGAAGATGGTTCTATCTATGTCAATCCTGCTCTCAAAATTGCTTATGCCAAACAAGTGATTCCCAAAGAAGAAATGATGCTCACTGTCAAAGAATTTTTTGCTAAATGTTTTTCAGAAAAGCTGTATAATCTTGATCCGAAAATTGACAAGGTGTTAGATCTTGTAAACTTGAAAGCCCCGTATGATAAAATAGTCAAATCTTTTTCTGGCGGACAACAAGCCCGTCTGCTTTTAGCTTCCGCCCTAATTCAAGATCCGGATCTTTTGATTCTAGATGAACCAACGAATAATTTAGACAAAGCAGGCATTGAACATCTCACACAATTTTTGATGAGTTATAACAAAACTTGCATCGTAATTTCTCATGATGCGGACTTTTTGAATTCTTTTACTGATGGAGTGCTCTATCTCGACATTTTCACTCACAAAGTTGAACAATATCTGGGCGATTATTATGTAGTAGTGGCGGAAATTGCCGATCGAATTGAAAAAGAAAAAATGAAAAATGCTCAATATGAAAAAGAAATAATTGCCAATAAAGAAAAAGCCAACTTTTTTGCTAACAAGGGTGGAAAGATGCGACTCGTGGCTCGAAAGATGCGCGACAAGGCTGAAGAAATGGAAGAAGCTAAAGTGGATGTCAGGCGAGAAGACAAAGCCATTCGTGATTTTGAAATTCTAGTGCAAGATGGATTGATTGGAGAGATAATCAACATTTCTTCACTTACGGTGATGAAAAATCATGAACCCGAAGAAAAGAAAGTCAAAATTTCTCTCAAGAAAAAAACTCATCTGCTCCTTGCTGGACCAAATGGCATTGGCAAAAGCACCCTACTTGAATCTCTCGCTTCCGGTCACGCCAAGGGCGCGAAAATTACCGAAGGAATTCGGGTGGGATATTATCGCCAAGATTTTTCTACGCTTAATTTTGAAGATACTGTGCGCAATTCTCTTTTTGCTGTTATGCGAAATGAAGATGAAGAACGAATGCGCTCCGTAGCTTCCGGCTTTCTCATCGACAAAACAATTATCGACGCTAAAATTGGTTCTCTTTCTGAAGGACAAAAAGGTCTCGTGGCTTTTGCCCGCCTCACTCTTGAAGAACCAGGGCTTTTGATCCTCGACGAACCAACCAACCACATCAACTTTCGCCATCTTCCCATCATCGCCAAAGCCCTCGATTCCTTTGAGGGCGCTATGATTCTCGTTAGCCACGTCCCCGAATTCGTTTCGCAAATTAGGATTGATGAGGTTTTGGATTTGGAGAGATAACAAAAAGCGTATCGATAAGATACGCCTTTTTTATTTTTCCAAGAGCTAAACAATTAAAATTTTTAAGAAATTATTGTTTGAGAATTCGAATTTTATCTAAAAATTTCCATTAGTAGCCGTTGATTGAGGGAAATTCTTGGTTATAAAATTCCGAATTCGAGTTTAATTTCGAAAAAATTTTAATTGCTTAGCAACTCCTATTTTATTCCACAAAAGTCAGTGCAATGCCTTTTTTGTCGGCGCGACCGGTGCGACCGATGCGGTGCACATAATCTTCATAGGTGGCTGGCAAATCAAAGTTGATGACATGACTCACATTTGGAATGTCGAGTCCGCGAGCAGCCACGTCGGTGGCGACCAAAATTTCCACAATGTTTTCTTTGAACATTTTAAGCGCCCGCTGTCTTTTACTGTGCGGTTTGTCGCCGTGAATAGATTCAGTTTTGAAACCTCTTTGAAGTAAACTCTTGGTGAGTTTGTCGGCGCCATGCTTGGTGCGAGTAAAAATCAAAACTTTTTCAAATTTAGCTTGGATGAGCAAATCATGGAGTGTGTCTGTTTTATCTTTACCTTTTTCCATGCGCACAATATTTTGATCAATTTGCGCGCTTGATTCTCCGCTTTTGACAGAAATTTTCACCGGTTGATTCAAAAATTTTCTGGTTAAACTTTCGATCTCAGCGCCGAATGTTGCTGAGAAAAGCATGATTTGTCTTTGCTTTGCCACAAGTGACAAAAGCCAATTTACGTCATTGATAAATCCCATGTCGAGCATACGATCAGCTTCGTCCAGCACCACGCTACTAAACTGCGACAAATCCAAAACTTTTCTAGTGATCAAATCCTTGAGTCTGCCAGGAGTACCAACGACTAAATTATGACGTCTATGCATCTCTTTGATTTGTCTTCGAATATCCGCACCTCCGACTACTACCACCGAAAAAATATTTAGTCTTTTAGCTAGAGCCATAAATTCATCTTGAATTTGAATTGCCAATTCTCGAGTCGGCGTCACAATCAAAACTTTTTCGCGCGGATTCAAGAGAATCTTATTGATCATTGGAATGAGAAAAGCCCCCGTTTTTCCGGTACCAGTATTAGCCAAACCAATTACATCTTTTCCTGAAAGAATAGCCGGGATAGCTTGATCTTGAATCGGGGTTGGCACAGCGAAACCACGACTTTCGATAGCGCGTTTTAGCAATGTATGAATTTCAAGGTCGCAAAATTCATAGCGAGGCTTGAAAACTTCCGCTGGAACAATTTCCTTGGCCTTGCAAATGAAACGACTAACATCAATTACATTACCCGTAAATCTTCTTCGACCACTTGGACGAGAACCGCCCCGCGATCCGCCTTTTCTACCACCGTAAGAACTGCCTGCGCGAGAACTTCGCGCGTTTGTTTTGTATTGCATTATTATCTAACATAAAAAATTAATTATTTTATGTTTAGATACGTATGAAGATGTATTAACATAAAAAGTAAGTATACCCTTTCTTTTTTGTTTTGTCAAGCAAAATTAGTGAATCGGAATTACGGTTTTGGTTGAAACATTATTATCCTCTTCTTCTTCGTCAATGTCATCATCCGGATCAACCGAGGCCTTGGTCGCATACGAGTCTGATCCGTCATAAGTATATTTACAAGAAACTGTTTCGCTTTCGCCGGCCTCTATCTTGTCAGCTTTTCCATCACAAGAAGATACGGCACTCGTTGACCACCATTCCCATTCCACTGACTTCGCATCTGTTTCTCCTTTGTTTTTGATGGTGATTTCAACCTTAAATTCTTCCCCCATTTTTGGATCATGGTTAAATTCATATTCAGTAATCGTCAAATCAGCCTTTTTGTGTTTAGGCGTCACTTGCTTGGTGGTCGTATTATTCCCCTCATCGCTTTCACTCACATCATTTTGCGAATCAACCACGACCTTAGTGGCATAATCCGACCAATCTGAATATGTAAATTCGCACTGGACTGCACTAGTTCCCCCGGCGGAAATCGCGCCAACTTTTTTCTTGCAAGATTGTTTGGAAGCAGTTGACCACCATTCCCAATAGGACTCAAGAGAAGCAACTTGTCCCTTGTTGCCGATAACAACATTTATCACAAATTCAGAACCAACTTTTGGATCCTTGCTGAAAGAATAACTTTTCACATAGAGATCGGCTTTTTTGACTTCCGCTGGAACTACCGGTTCTGGTTCGGTCGCAACCGTCGGAGTAGTTGGACTGACTGAAGGGCTAGGACTAACTGGAACATTTGAAGTTGCACTTGTTTTTTCTGCTTCATTTTCACCTTGAGAATTTCTTGAAACATTATAAATATAGAGAGCAGCCAAACCTACCAGCGCAACAGACAACATGACTATTATAGTAATTAGAAATTTTTTTGAATCCTGATCTTTCTCAGGTTCCGGTTGAGAATACACGCCAAATCTTGGGTCTTGTTCCATATTTTTAGATTTAATATTTATTTTTAAAAAAGTCTTTTTACCCCTTATTTATACAATATAGTCCTCGCTTTGTCAAAAAATTTCCGCCTTTCTTCCTTTCACAAACAAAATTATCCTATTCTTTTTTGATTTATTTTTTTCAACTCTTTAATATGCTTTTCTGGTGGTAAATTTTCCGGCAAAGTTCCTTTTATCTCCTTTATCACATTTCTCACTTTTCGTCCCACTTTAAAATGAGTCGCGTTGGCTAAATTTTCTCCAACAATATTTTCCTTATTAATCTTGTCGTCTGTTTGAGTAATGCAAAACAAATTAGCCGCCAATTCTGTGGAACTTGCTCTATCTAAAATATCATCTTTGCCAATTTTTTTCTTCTTTCTAATTTCACTGGCAGTTAATTCATATAACCCGAGATAGCCATAGTTATTAAATCTTCCAAAATTACTCACGCCGGCTTTTTTGGCAGTATCAAAAAGTTTTTTATTATGAATCGTGACTTCACCTCGGATGAATAATCTTTTTTGATCTTGACTAAGTTGTTGAAAAATTTCTTGTTTTCTAGTTTGCACTGCAAAGTAGGTTTGCGCCATAGCAATTTCTGTTTTTCTTGGATCTCCATTTTGAGCAATAAGATAACAAGCATAGCGAGAAAGACGATAGTCTTTAATTTTACGAAAAGCCTCTTTTTTTGTTCCCCTAGCTATTTTTATCATTTTGTCGGCGCCGACAAAATGATCCCTGCTCTCTTGATTGCTTATTATACAAGCATCTTTTGCTTTCTCTAAAACTCCTTCAAATTTTCTCCATTCCTTATATCCTAAAAGTGGCATCAGTTCTCGCGCCTCCCAATATTCAATGCCATTCTCATCTATTTTTTTGATACTTTCAAAATCCTTATTAAGCGAATTAACCACACTTTTATTTTCATTTTTTAACATATTAGTTTTTGATAATATTATTTATTATAATGATATTATATCACTCTAGGATAATTTTGGCAATTTTTGGGCTGTGGATAACTTTCCATAACAATGCTAGGATGAAATTATTATGGATAATTTAAAAGAAGAAAAATTTGATACAGTGATTGTGGGGGGTGGAGCCAGCGGAATGATGGCGGGAATTTTGGCGAGCGAAAATGGCGAGAAAGTAGCCATCATTGAAAAAAATTCTACTTTGGGAAAGAAATTACTTTTGACTGGCAATGGCCGGTGCAACATCACCCAGGCTAATTTTTCCAACCGAGAGTTTGTGGAAAAACTTGGGAAAAATGGTAAGTTTCTTTTTTCTGGTTTGGCTATTTTTGGTTCGCGCGAAACGCAAGAATTTTTTGCGAGATTAGGACTTAAACTAAAAACTGAAAAAGACGGGCGAGTTTTCCCCGAGAGCGACAAAGCCCAAGACGTGCTAGATACTTTGAAAAAAAGTTTGAAAAAAAATGGCGTGGTAGTGAAACTCAATCAAAATGTTTTGGATTTTGAAATCCAGGATGCAAAAATAGCCTGCATCAAAACAGCCGAGCGAAAAATTTATGCCAAAAATTTCATTCTTTCTACGGGCGGAAAATCTTTTCCGACCACTGGTTCGATTGGTGATGGATATGCGTGGCTGGAAAAAATGGGGCACACTATCGTGCGCCCAATGCCGGCACTCACGCCGATAAAAATAAAAGAACGCTGGGTCAAAGAGTTACCGGGAGTGAGTCTTCCAAATGTCGGGATAAAAATATTACAACAGGACAAAAAAATATTCGAAATAACTGGAGAAATTCTTTTCACCCATTTTGGACTTTCCGGACCAGCTATCATTAACGCCAGCAAATATGTTAGTCAAAATCTTTCCGAGGGTGAAATCTTTTTGGAGATTGACCTCTTCCCTACTCTCACACAAAATGCGCTAGAAGAAAAATTGAAAATAGATTTTGAAGAATATAAGAAAAAAGATTTGAAAAATTATCTGGCTGAATATTTTTCGCAAAAATTAGCCCTCACAATTTTAGAACTTTCAAAACTTGAAACCGACCGAAAAATTTATTCTCTTGGCAAAACTCATCGCAATAATTTAGCCAAACTTTTGAAAAACATTCGTCTGAGTGTCGATTCACTTTTAGATTTTGAATCAGCTATGATAACTTCTGGTGGAGTGAGCCTCAAAGAAGTAGAAAACAAAACTATGCGCTCAAAAATTATTTCTAATTTATTTATCGTTGGAGAAGTGTTGGACTTGGATGGTCCCACCGGCGGATACAACCTTCAAATCGCTTGGACTACGGGATATGTGGCTGGGAAGTCTAGCGAATCACTAAATATAATTTAAGCGACAATTTTTAGTTTTTTATTTTTACAACTATAAAAAACTATTTCAAAAGCTTTTGAATATCCTCTTGGCTAAATTCTTTTTTATAATCAATCAACTTTGGATGTTTTATTCTTCGCAATTCTTCATCATAAGTTGCCATAATATTTCTTGCTCTTTTTTGATAAACTAACCAATTTTTTGTAGAAGAAAATTTATTAAATTTCCTGACAAATTCGTCTTTTTTCAACATTCTACCTAATTTTTTAAATTCTTCTTCAATTTCTCCTGCTAACCCAGTTTCAAAAGCACCAATGGTCAATAATATTTCTTCGTACATATAATTTCGGGTGAAATCTTTTTTAGCTAAGTCTAAAAGTTTTCGATATTCCTTGGCTTTTTCTAGAAACAAAAAATCATACAGCATATCCGTGTATGTCCCATAATTTTTAACCGCCACGAAATCTTTTATGCAATCAGTAAAATCTCGGCGATATTCTTTCGTCTCTTCTCGAGTTTCAAAAAACTGGCTCGTCAATTGATTGATAAATTTTGGATCCATTGTCGCAACCCGCATAACTTTCTTAAAATCATTTTCCACTCGGATGAAATATTTTCTGACCATTTTTCCTTTTTCGTTATTCTCCAGCATTGCCAATTCTTTTGCCATATCAATTGAAATAATATACTCTCTGGCTAAAATTTTTCCACTTTTAGGGTCAATAGCTTTAGCCTTATTTAAGCCACTAAATCCATCGCCAAATTTGGCGAAGGCTACAAAAAAATCCAAATCTTCCACGAAATCATACTTTCCAATCCTGTCCTTTATCCAATTAGAAAAATCCCTACCAACACCCAACCATCCGTACAATTCTCTAGCATTCACAAATCTTTTTTTCTCACCATTGAAATCTTTTTGAATAACTTTTATGTTTATAAGTTCATTCATTTTATCCATAATTTTTTTATATTAAATTTTCTACAATGATATTATATCACTGCATAAAAATTCTGGCAAAGCTTGATCTGTGGATAACTTTTCTTCTCCCCTTTTCCTCTTGAAAATCAAAAAAATGTAATAAAAAAAATATTGCTTGATATAAAAGGCTTGAGCTATTATACTTTATATGCACTATAAAAAATATGACTACAATCGGAATGACAAATCAAAAACCAACAAAAACATTCAACGAGCTTTTTGATGTTATTTTGAATGGAAACAAAGAAAATAGTCGGAAATCAGCAAGAGAAGTGAGGAAATTTTTATATAGCTCTAATAGTGACGGAAAATTTGATGAAATTGCATTAATAACGGAGCATGCTCCAGAGGAGTATTTTAAGATTAAAGAAGATTGGCGAGGAGAAAATTTTGTTATGGCTGTATCTGTCTTATATTATTTACATGAAAGAGAAAACCCACCGGATTTTTTGTTTCCTTGGCTTCTTCATTTACTCCAACATAAAAACGGCAACATTAGACATTCAGCAGTAAGAATGCTAGAAAACGAGCTTGGCCCGCTAACTGTTCATCTTCGTTGCCCTGAATACAAACAAAGTAAAATAAAATCGAAACAATCTGATTTTATTTTGTTTAGTCTATATATCGCTTTAAATAATTTGTTAGCTGATTTATGGGAGCCAAAATATAAAAAATATAAATATGTCGCTTCTTTGCCAACTTGCCCATATAAATCAATTCAAATGGTTATGAGTAAATTAGAATATGATTGTGGGGAAGAATGTATTAAACAATTTAAAAAAGGACTATTCTAAAAAAATTCTAACAACTAAAAAACTAATTAAGCGAAGTATTGGATCTCGACGGACCAACCGGCGGATACAACCTCCAAATTGCCTGGACTACGGGATATGTAGCTGGAAAATCCAGTTCCCACAGCCATTGACAAAATTCAAAAAGAGGCGTATACTAGTTTACAAGTCCCAATAAGCCTGCAGTTAGAAGAATCGTCGAACTTTTTTGCAAAGCCTCTAGTGGAACAAATTTAAATAACCTATATCTCTATCACAATGGAACAAGGAACAATCAAAAAATTGACTGATCGAGGATTTGGATTCATTTCCCGAGAAGGAAATGACAAGGATCTTTTCTTTCATTCAAAAGAACTTCAAGGTGTAACCTTTGAAGAACTACGAGAAGGTGACAAAGTACAGTTCGAAGTAAGCGAAAGCCCAAAAGGACCATGTGCTGTCAACGTATCAAAGATCTAATACTTTCAAAAGTATTTTCACTAAGCCGTCCCGAAAGGGGCGGTTTTTTTGTGGCTATGATATAATTAGATTTATGGAAATACGAGAGCGACAAAACTTGCGCGTGCGAAAATATAGCGCCCGAAGAAAACTTTTTGTGGGCTTATTTTCTCTGCTTATTATTTTTGTGATTTTCAAAGGAACCGTCTGGCTAAAAAACATTATCTTCGCACAAAAAGAACCAGCTAAAGAAATTTCTACACAAACTGAAATGCCCACGCCAGCTGAGACGAAAAAAAATACTGACCGCGTGGTGGAGTATACAATTTCGACTGGCGACATTCCCGCTGAAGTTTTCCAGTCAAATGGAAAACTTGATGCCAATGATGTGGAGTCTCTCCTCTCCTGTGCTAAAGATGTTTATGATTTTACCAACATTAAAGTTGGCCAAAAATTGCGTTTCTATTTTAATGAGGAAGAAAAAACTAAACGCATTGAATATGACAAGAATAACGAAGCGCTAATTGTAGTGGAACGAAAAGCTGATGAATTTAGTGCGTGTGAAGAAAAAATTTCCTATGAAGTTTCCCAAAGCACTGCCCGAGGAAAAATTGAAAACTTTTTTTATGTGGATGCCATGGAAGCGGGATTGCAAGAAGCCACCGTTTTGGAAGTAGGTGACATTTTTTCTTTTGACATTGACTTCACCACTGAAATTCAAAAAGATGATGAATTTGTAATTATATATGAAAAACGCTCGCGCGATGGTCAAAGCGCACCGGACGGAAAAATTTTGGGCGCAAAATTTATCAACTCCGGCACCGCCTATTTCGCCTATTATTTCGACAACGGAGGGAAAGGCGGATATTATGACGCCGATGGTCGGCTACTGGAGCGACAATTTCTGAAAGCTCCACTGAGCTATCGCCATATCTCTTCTGGTTTTACGGGAGCGCGCATGCATCCAATCACCCGAAAAGTTTCCGCCCACTATCAAATTGACTATGCCGCGCCGACTGGCACGCCGGTTTCTGCTGCCGCTCATGGCACTGTAGTGAACGCTCACTTTGAAGGTGGCTGGGGAAATATAATTCGCCTTACTCACGATAATGGCTACACTACGCATTATGGACATTTGAGTAAATTTGCCCAGGGCTTGCGTGTTGGCGAAAGAGTGAGCCGTGGACAAATTATTGGCTATGTTGGTTCGACCGGTTGGTCCACTGGGCCACATCTAGATTATGGAGTGAAACTCAATGGCGTTCCCGTCAATCCCCTAAAACTCGACTTGCCTAAAGGCGAACCAATCACAGGAGAGCAAATTAAAAATTTTGAAGAAACTAAAAATAATTTCGCTAATTTATTGAAATAATTTTATGCTAAAAATTTTCGCCGACTGGATCACTTATTCAATCTTTAATATCACCCCCGAAACATTTCTCGCTGAAGCGGTCAATTTTTTTGTTTATGACATCATCAAAATATTTTTATTATTAATCGTTATTATTTTTTTCGTGTCTCTTTTGCGCTCATATCTCCCGCCAGAAAAAATCAGAAGGATTCTCTCACAAGAGAAAAAATATTTTGGCAATATCTTGGCGTCACTTTTTGGCATCATTACTCCTTTTTGCACTTGTTCAGCTATTCCGCTGTTTCTTGGTTTTTTGGAGGCTGGCGTGCCGTTGGGCACTACCTTTTCTTTTTTAGTCGCCTCGCCAATGATAAACGAAGTGGCACTGATAATGCTTCTGGGGATGTTTGGTTGGAAAATTGCCCTGCTCTATGTCACAAGCGGACTTCTCATCGCAATTTTTTCCGGAATTATTATTGGCAAACTAAAAGTAGAAAATTTATTGAAAAATTTTGGGGAGAAAAATACCAATATCCACCAGATAAAATTATCCGAGCTTTCTTGGAAACAAAGAATAATTTATGCCAAAAATTATACTTTTGGGATTATAAAAAATATTTGGGTTTATATAATTATCGGCGTTGGGATTGGAGCTATCATTCATGGCTATGTGCCCACGGATTTTCTCGCGCAATACGCCGGCACTGATCAGTGGTACGCCGTGCCCCTAGCTGTGATTCTTGGCATCCCACTTTATTCCAATGCGGCTGGGGTAATTCCGCTAGTTGGCGTACTCAGCGAAAAAGGCGTTAGTATCGGCACAAGTCTGGCTTTTATGATGGCGGTGACGGGACTATCTTTTCCGGAATTTATGATTCTCAAAAAAGTAATGAAAATAAAACTTGTTTTAATTTTTGCCTCTGTTGTTGGCACAGGAATAATTTTCACCGGCTATCTTTTTAATTTTATTTTAGCTAAATAAAAATGTTTGACATCCCCAAAGAAAAATTGAAAATTTTGAAATCCCTCAATGATCCCAAAAAGATTCAGCTTTTTTTGAATTCAATGCCGATGAATTTAGAAAAATCTGGCGACACTTGTTTTTCGCCGATGACAGTTTTGGACAAAAAAGTTTGTCACTGTATCGAAGGCGCCACACTGGCCGCTCTCGCTCTTCGTGTAAACGGTCAACCACCTCTACTTTTGGACCTTATGGCCAGCAAAACTGATTTTGATCATGTGGTGGCGGTTTTCAAAAAATATGGCAAGTGGGGTGCCATTTCCAAAACTAATCATGTTTTTCTGCGCTATCGCGAACCGGTCTATTCTTCCATTCGCGAATTGGCCATGAGCTATTTCCATGAATATTTTGACACTACTGGTCGAAAAAGTTTGCGTAGCTTCTCCGCTCCCATAAACTTGAAACGCTTTGACCATCTCGATTGGATGACCACCGAAGAGGAAATATATTATATCCCCGAATATCTGGCTGACGTGAAACACTCCCCCATTTTGAACCGCCAACAAATAATGTACCTCCAAAAAGCCGACTGTATGGAAGCCAAGATTGGAAAAATGCTGGAGTGGGAGGAATGAAAAATTATTTTTATTAAACCCGTCGAATTCGACCAGTTTAAAATTTCTTGCGTTTTATTTTTTCGCTGATAATAATGTCGTGACAAGCGCTGTCATTTGGTTCATTTTCTTTGGGTTACTTTCCGCAATCAAAAGTGTCAGAGCGGTGAGCGCACTTGGGTTAATGTTTTTCATCCCTTGTATTTTTGTCTTTCGTAAAAACCACACAAAAGCGAAAGCACCGGAACGTTTGTTGCCGTCGTCAAAGGGGTGATTTTTCACCATAAAATACAAAAGGTGCGCCGCCTTTTCTTCAGCACTAGGATATAAATTTTTGCCACCAAACGATTGCATCACATTTCCCACTATTCCCTCCACGCTCCCTGCTCTTTTTTCTCGCGCAAAAAGATCAGAGGCTTCACCTTTTTTTATAAGTTCAGCTCGGAGTTCATTAATTGCTTCTACCAACTCTTTGCCTGACAACTTGATTGCTTTTTTAGTTGTACCAATTGCACGCAAAACTTCTTTATCATAAGCATCCAAGGCCACCCAAGTGCTTGCAAATTCTTTGATAAGTTCCAAAACTAGTTTTGGATCAAGCGTGACATGTTCCGGCAAGAGATTTTGAATACTGGCCACTGTCTGCATAAAAGCCTCATAATTTTTGGCAATTTGTTTTTTGTTGATTGTGTAGCCTTTGACAATATGCTCGCGAATAGTTTTAGTCGCCCACTTGCGAAATTTGGTTGCGGTTTTTGAACTAATTCTATATCCAACTGAAATAATCATATCTAAATTATAATGATTCACTTCTCGTTTCACCTGACGCCCTCCCTCATTTTGAACTATCCGGAAATTCCGGATAGTTGCTTTCTCTTGCAACTCTTCAGTTTTGTAAATATTTTTAATATGCTCGTTTACCGTACGAACATCCACACCAAAAGCTTGTGCGATTTGTGCCTGCGAAGCCCAAATATTTTCATGTTTAAAATCACCCCGCAGTTCAATAGCGCCGTCTTTGGATTGATAGATAATTACCTCTTTTTGTTCTTTTTTGTTTTGCATAATTATCTAAGTTTATTATAATGATATCATATCACTCTCTATAATTTTGGCAACTTTTGGGCTGTGGATAACTTTCATCCCCTTTCCCAAAAAAACCACCCTCAGGTGGTTTTTTGAAGAAATTTTATTTAACGAGCCTGTCGCCGATGAGGCGGGTTACTGAACAAAAATTATATTTACAATTTTCTACTATCATAGGCCCAGTGGAGCACAGCTTGGCGCTGTCTTGAACGACAATTCAAATCTCCTTGCCAGCAATTTTTTTGAATTTGAGTAGCGTGTCTTCTGAAAGCTTTCCAGCGACGAATTTGACGAGCATCATCCTCATGTCTTCTGCCTATATAATATCGACAATACCATTGAAACCAACCTCTTGGATCATCGGAGTGAATCCATCCTTTTTTTCCTCTTCGTTTCCATAAAAAATAGCCGAGCGATATGAAGTGCCAATGTCGTTGCCTTGCTGATTGAGAGTTGTTGGGTTGTGGATTTGAAAGAAAAAATCCAAAAGCTTTTTATAGGAAATTATATTTTCATCATATTCAATCTCAACCGCTTCAGCGTGGCCTTCGTGATTTTTATAGGTTGGATTGGGTACACTTCCGCCAGTATAACCAACAATGGTATTTTTTACGCCCGGCTGTTTCCTGATAAGTTCTTCCATTCCCCAAAAACAACCGCCGGCTAAGACTATTTTTTTTGTCATAAAAAATTATTCCACCTCAACCAACACTTCGTTTCGGGTCATCCAGGGTGGAGTCAAGGGTGCGTTATATCCGGCATAAGCCACATTCCCTTTTGCAGTGATTCCATCACGAGCAAGGGCGGAAAGCAATTTTTCTTGCGTGCTTTTGACTCGGGCGTCTGAATGGTACCAAGAAAAACTCATCACGGCATATTCCTTGGCAGGAACCGTCACAATCTTAACTCGAGGATCACTGGGTGTTGGCAATGTTTCAAGCGTATAAGAGCGAGGCATCCCAAAGGAAATTATCTGCGATTCGCCATCAGTTGTCGCCGCTACCGGCGCAGTCATAGCAATGTTCTCTCCTGTTTTAGCCGTCTCTTCTTTTTGCGCGATTACTGGTGCAGTCATGGCAATGTTTTCTTTTTTGGTGTTTCCGCCAAAAATATATCCCGCCACAATGCTAAAACCGCTATTTAAGGATTCGCCGAAAGATCCTTTTACCGTCGTTTGGGCTGATATATGCTCAGGGTATTTGCGAATTTCATAGCCATTCATTTTTTTCACTACGGAATATTTTGCCTGCTCAACTCGAGAACCAAAAAATCCCCAGATAGACCAGAGCGCAATAATGGAAACCAAAGCGATAATTATGTAGATCATATTTTTAGACATTATATTTTTTATTAATTAATTAAAAATTTATTTTAATATTTTCTTATTTCCTAATTTTGGTAAATAATTTTCTTTTGATACAACCGGCCTGCCTAATTCTTTTTCTGTTTGTTTTCTAGCGTTTCCGGCAATATCTCCGCCTCTTTCTGCCACCTTTTTATTTTTTACAAATGTATCTGGTTTTTCTTGTTGAGAAATTTCTGTTGTCACTCGTTCACCAAGCATATTGAAAATCAATTCCAAGTCATTCATATGGTCGCGTAAATTTTGTCGTTTCAATCCTTTAAATTTTTTATATTCGCTCGGTGTCAAACCGAAAGTGGCTTTGGAAATTTCGGCGGTCAAAATTTCATATTCTTTGTGCTCTTTCATACCTCGTTTTTTCCATTCATCTGTCAATTCTTCGCGAATTGCAATTCCACGCATTCTTTTTTCTATCCAACTTTCAGAGTATCCTTTCAGTTTATAAAGCATTCTTGTTCTTTTCGTTGCCAATTCTGGATCTTCAATTTCTTGTATTCTTTCATAGCCGACCCGAGCTAACCAACGCTTCATCGGCTCTGCTTTAGGAGATGGAATTGATTGGATAATACGAAGCATTCCTTCAGTGTTAGCGCAATCAGTTTCACGCATTTTTCCGTCTGACGCTTTTAGTTTGAACTGTCGACAAATTGTCGACGGTTCAAAATTTTCTTCATCATTCACGCGAATCTTCATTCTATACCAATAATCTCGAGCATCTACACTCTCTGTTAATATGCCCACAATATCAATCACTGAAAACCACCACTCCTTTTGAAAGATAGTTTTTCTAATTTCTTTGCCTCTGAAAATAGCAATTTGATTGCCACTTTCAATATTGTTTTTTTCTTTTTTGTTTTTCATATCACTTAGTTATATTTATTATAGTGATATTATACCACTCTATGGATTTTTAGCAACTCCTCTACTGTGGATAACTTCTACTATGATTTTTATCCACATATTTTTCTTGTTTAATTATTATTTTTTAGCAATAAATTTTAAGGACAAAGAGTTGACGCAGTGGCGAATATTTTTATCTGTTAAATTCTCTCCGGTGAATACGTGCCCCAAATGCCCACCGCATTTTGCGCAAGTGATTTCTGTTCTGATTCCATCGGCATCCAATTTTTCATTGACCGCGCCAGCTATTTGGTCATCAAAACTCGGCCAACCGCAACCGGAGTCAAATTTATCTTTGGAATTATATAGTGGCGCCTCGCATTGCCGACAAACATAAACGCCCGCATTTTTATTGTGCACATATTCACCGCTAAACGGAGCCTCCGTGCCCTTTTCCAAAATTACTCTTTTTTCTTCGGCGGTTAATTTGTTCATAACTTCACCCACTTATTCATACAGATACTACAGCGCTCCAGCGCTAATCTTACACTTAAAGTAAGTAACTAATTTAGGTAAGTATTTTAATACGTATTAGAATATGTATTAAATTATTTCTGAAACACAAAAAGATGTTCGTGCATAATCAAAAGAAAATTACTTTCCTTAGATCGATTCACCCAAAATCCAGTCGCTTGGCAGTTGTGTTATTTTTTAATTATATTCTCCTTTAACATAAAACCTTGTTTTAGAAATTTTTCCATAACCTTATAAGCCAAAGGTTGATACATTTTATTGCGTCTTGTGTCGCCCATTAAAATTGCACAGTATTTTCACCCATAACTATATCAAGCCTTTCAAGTCACTCTCAATAACTCTCTTATCACAATTTATACAGAAGAATTCTTGTGATTCTACATTTTCATCTCCATGAAAATGTTCCATTTGATTCGTATTAATATTCAAAGAATAGAAATGCGACTCTTTTTGTATGATACCGATTATCTCACTTTCCTTGTTGCAACTAGCGCATGTGTAAATTTTTAATTTTTTAATATTATCTTTCATCAAAATAAACTTTATATTTTTTTAATTAAATCCAAGCACTCTTCGCATCCCTCCGCTTTCCCTCCAATGAATTCATTCCACCCAAACATTTCGATATCCTCACTCTCCCAAAGCTCTTCCTTCCATTCTCTTCTGTATTTTTTCGCTAATTTTTCTATTTTTTTCTCCAAAGATTCACTGGTAATTTTCTCCAAAAATCCTTTCGCCAAAAGCCCAAGCGTTTCTTCATCTAAATTTTGCAGATTTTCCCACAACTCAAAAGTTTGATATTTATCATCTTCCTGAATTATTTTCCATTCATCAGCCTCAATTTCCACAAAATCATCATCCTCTTCTGTATATTCTTTGCACATAACTAGAAATGGAAAATAAAAATCTTTGTGCTTATCTAAATATTTTAATATTCTTATCGCCAACTCTCTTGAAATTTTCATATAATTGAACAGAAAATTAATTTTTATTTCTGATCAATTTTTGATCGATTCACAATAATTGTCAAATGACCAATTTATACTTACCTGGGCTAATAAATTCGATGTAGTTATTGTCTCTTAAAACCTGTAATTTTTGTCGTATCTTATCCTTAATAAAATTATTATCTGGATGTTTTATTTTTAATTCTTTTTCAAAAGCATAAACTTCATCCAGGGAAAAATTTTGTTTTTTTATTCTCTCAATACAGCTCATAACATCCAAAAGCCAACCTTTCGCACTAATTTCTTTTTCTTCTCTTAGAAAAAGTGTTCTCTGCCAATTTTTCAAAACATCTTCTTTATTTTCAAAATTTCCGTCTTTTACATAAAATATTTTTCCACTTTGCGGAATATTTTGAAGTAAAATATTACATCCAACCCAACCTGCTCGTCTTGCATCTTCCGATAGAGGTTTTCTTTTTTCAATAATTTCAGGAACAAAAAAATGTTTCGGGATAACTACAAAATTTTCTACCTTGTAACTTTGTAAATTATAATTCAAAAAGAAAAAATTCGGATTATTAACACTGTCCAATCTTTCAATCATTTTACTATACGCTCCATCAACAATTTTCTTGCCCATACTATCTTTCTTGCTTTTCAATTCATATTCTTCCTTACAATTTTCACAATAAAAATCTGCTACCGGTTTGTTGTTAGTATAGTTTTCAACTTTATCTCCACAATTCGGACAATAAATTTCATTACCAACCCAATCCTCCGTCAAAATCCTTATCTTTTGAGATGAGCTAGTGTAATTGTCAGCTAATTTAGTATTGAAAGATAAATTCATAATTTTGGCAACTTTTGCTGTGGATAACTTTACTTTTTCCAATCCTTGATCTCAACCCCACCTCTAACTCTTTTCACAATCACCTTTTGCTTTTCTTTCCAACCCAATTCCTTATACATCTCAATCGGAATAGTGACAGCCAAGCTGGTTTTTCCTATTCTGGTAATTTTTCGAATATTTTTGTCTTCACTTTTTCTTGTTGTCATATTTTTTATTTTAATACTTATCCTAATATGTATTATAATACTTACCAATTCCTTTTTACCTCTTTAATTTAGCATTAATCATAATGAAAAATTATTTAAAATGGTCTAGCAATATTTGCCTCATCCACCTCAATTTTATGAGAGATAATCAAAAATCTCAAATGATCCCGAAATGTTTGCATTGATATAATTCCCTTACGTGCATTGGCAAGAGCTTGAAATCCTTCTTCTTTGGTTAGGCTCAAGCCGAGAGCTACTACTCCCATATTAAAACCAAGCTGAACCTTCAACTCCTCAGACAAATCGTCCCACTTATCTATTTGTGTAAATCGTAGCACTTGCTCACAAGCATGAATAACAAAATCTTTCATATTTTTATTCTCTATTTTATAACTCAATGATGCAGGATAAACCAGTCAAGCTCGATATTATTCAACACTTCCATTCTACCCCCATCCCCCCCTTTCGTAAAGAAAAAAGTCCGAATGGACTTTTTCTTTTTTGCGAATTTTTTCTAATTTTCAAATCCAATTATTTTTCAGCAAAAATTTTTAAATACTCTTTATGCGCATAAAGCGATGGACGCGTTCCTTCTCCTTTGCGATGAAGCACCAAAATATCCGACTCAATAAGTTTATTAATAAATTTAAGCGCACCTGGTTTTGTTTGACCAATCCACTCTTGGATAGTAGTGGATGAGACTATCGGATATTTATATAACCTCTGTACAACCTTTATGGCAATATCTGAAGTTTTTTTGCTAAACCTTGAAATAATAACCAAATCTCGATCGCGTAATTTCGTCACCTTTTTTGATATTTCTATTGCCTCATTTGCCGTTTCAATTACCGCATCCGTAAAAAATTCAAGCCATGGCAAAATATTGCCATTATGGTATTCACCAAGTCTCTGATAATAAACTTTTTGATATTTTTTAAAATAAGACGACAAAAATAATGCCGGTAACTCAAGATATTTATTATGAATTAGATAAAAAGTAACCAAAAGTCTTCCTGTGCGACCATTACCGTCCAAAAATGGATGAATAGTTTCAAATTGCGCATGTAATAAACCAGCGTCCACGACCGGATGGGCAAATGAAGAATGGATGAACTTTTCAAGATCACTAAGCGCACTGGCAATTTCTTCTGGAGCAGGTGGCACAAAACTTGCATTATCAGGTCTTGTTCCACCAATCCAATTTTGAGACTTGCGAAATTCACCAGGATCAGCAAAATGAGTTGATCGCGCTTTTTGCATCAATTTGCCATGCAACTCTCGTATAAAACGAAGTGTAAAAGGAAAATTTTCTTGATTTAATCTATCTAGTCCGTAGTTTAAAGCCTGTATGTAATGAGCAATATCGTCTGCGTCTGTGTCGCTTTCACTTATTGGATCAGCAACATATTCCAAAGCATCGATCATAGTCGCTTTTGTTCCTTCGATTTGAGAAGAAGATGTCGCATCTTTCATAACATATGAGCTTATAAAATAATTGACATCCGGAAGTAATGTCGTAATTCCAGAAAGTTTTCCTAAAAGAAATTGCGCATGATTTGATTTTTGAATCAGCGAATTCGAAATAGCATTTTTTATCTCATTTGAAGGAAAAGAAAAAAGCGAAAGATATTCATATCCCTTTGTGTGTTTTTTCTTTATTCCAATTATATTTTTCATAAAGTTATTTAGCTTACTCTAATATGCTAGCATAAACTAATATATCATTTTTGTTTACACTAGTCAAGTAGCTTAAACTATCCACTACGATGGCTTATTTATGCCTAGTTCTTCACAAAAAATAGTAATTTTTTCTTGTAATTCAATTTCTTTTTTATGAATTTTTCTAATTTTCAGTACTCCCTTTTTTATGAATAAATATTCTGCAACCTGTGTCATTTGGTTTTTTGTCAGTGTGATATATATCGCATACAACTCCATCAAGCACAACATCCGTGATAACTGGATCGCCATAACTAAGGGGCGCTCTTTTTTCAGTAATAACGTCGCTAAAAAATTTAAGCTCGTCAAGAACTCCCGCCTTTTTTATCTCTTCCTTCCAAAAATTCGTACCTTTCCAAATTTTATTTTGATTTTCCATGTTTTCCATAAATTTATTTTAAATTAATTATGCTTCGCAATTAATGGGATAAACCAGTCAAGCTCGATATTATCCAACACTTCTATTTTACCCCCTTTCCCCCAATAAATCAAAAAACCGCCAGTAATAGCGGTTTTGTGAATTTTAGATTAGTTTATTTTTCCATAAATTTAATTCAATTTTTTCACAGTTGGATTGTTCAAAAGTGACCTCATTTGAACAATAGCTATTTCATTTAATGGGCAAAAGTGCCCCCGCCATAGCGTCCTGATTTTGTTATCAGTCCAATCGCATTTACAGCGCTGATCCATCTGGTCGGTGTCAACGAAAAACTATTAGAACCTGCTTTATTTTTAAACCCGTCGAATTCGATGGGGTTCAAATTAGGGTTATTTATTCTCTCCCAAATACCTAAAAATTCTATCGTAGAATAATTTCTCATCCAGTTTTGAATGATATAGTCTGTCCTTTCAGGATTTTTATACTTAGCCATATCAGTAAGCGAGATATAATCATTCTCATTCTTTTGAACTGTATATATTTGTAGTCCTTGTGTGTTTATTATTTTCATACTTTAATTTAA
>JBAZSS010000011.1:0-32232 GCA_041662285.1 Parcubacteria group bacterium | reverse complement strand
TCACGGAGATAAAATTGTGAATATAGACGCATTGACTTATGCCGGAAATTTGGAAAATTTGAAATCCATCGAAAGCCCGCCTCGCGTCGACGAGCGATCGTCTTCGCGAGTCGAGGCGGGTAATCCAAATTATAAATTTATCAAAGGGGATATTGGAAATTTAGAAGCAAATAAGAAGATTTTAAAAGAAGAAGGGATAAATGTTATCGTGAATTTTGCCGCTGAATCACATAATGGTCGCGCCATGATAGAGCCTGATATTTTTGTGAAAACTAATGTGTTGGGCACGCAAATGCTTTTGGAGGCAGCTAGATTAGTAGGAGTAGATAGATTTCATCATATTTCCACCTGTGAAGTCTTTGGCGATTTAGGGTTAGATGAAGACAGGTCATTCAAAGAAAGCGACCCTTATGCCCCTAAAACGCCCTACAACGCATCTAAGGCCTCAGCTAATCATGAAGTGATGGCTTACTTCCATACCTTTAAATTACCCGTAACAATTAGCCATTGTGCTAACAATTATGGTCCTTATCAATTTCCTGAAAAAGTTATTCCTAGATTTATTACAAATGCCTTTCAAGATCAGGAATTACCATTATTCAAGAGCAGTCAAAATAAGCGCGAATGGCTGCATACTTCTGAGCATGCCAGCGCAATCGATTTGATAATTCATAAAGGCAAGCCAGGAGAAGCTTATAATATTGGAAATGGCACAGAAAAAAGCGTCGAGGAAATAGCAGATGCTGTTCTCTCGCGATTAGGCAAACCAAAAACACTAAAAACTTATGTGGAAGATCGCCCTGGACACGATAGACGTTATCTTCTTGATACGACAAAAATTCAAAAAGAACTAGGTTGGAAGCCTGAAATAGATTTTGAAAAAGGATTAGACGAAATTGTCCAATGGTATGTTAATAATGAAGCGTGGTGGCGTCCACTTTTGGGAAAAGGCTTTGCAGAAAATTATAAAAAATTATAAAGATAGATAGTGATTATACTTCTGAAAAAGACTCCCTTGGGTAGTCTTTTTTTATCCGCCAATTCCAAAGAAAGTAGTTTTTTCGGGAAAGGTTATGGAAAAAAGGTTAGCGATAGCATCTTTTGTGTCAATGAAATACATTTTTTCCAAAGCACTATTGTAGATAACAAAAGGATTTAGCGTCTCAGTGTTTGCAAGATCCATACAATTAGCGTGATCTCGAGGATCAATTTCAATAATCTTTATCCAACGACCAGAATTGAAAATAACATGTTCATAATCCTTGAACCATTGAACATTTTTAATTGGCTCGCTATAGCGGGTAATGTTTTGTATTTCATTTTCTTGGCGAATTGGCTGAGAAAGTTGTTCACGCAAAAAATAAACAGAAATTTCATTGTTTGACCAAAAAAGAATCCGCTTACCATCATCGGAAAAATGTGCTTCTTCAATATCGTCAGCTAATTTTCTAAAGTAATCTCCATAATCGCCTTTGTTGAAGATATAGAAATCTTTGTTTTCCAAAATCAAAGCGATTCTTAAATCATCATAAACTACCACAGAAGAAAGTTTGACATTTTGAGAGCCAGGAAAATTATTTGTAATTTGAGTTGGCTCACTTTTTCCGTCCAAACTATTTTTGTATAGCAGTCCTGAAACTTGAGCATAATAAATATAGGAACCTGAAAGATCAAAGCTGGAAACATCCGAAGCAATTTCAACCGCATTTTGAGGATTTTTTATATCCGCCCGAAAAAGAATATCGTTTTCCAAGAAAAACAAGAAGCCACTTTCTCTTGGATCCCACCTCACATCATGAATTTCTTTTTTATTCAAAATTTCCGTCAAGTTAAGACTATTCTTATTGGTAAAATCATAAATAAAATAATTATACTCATACTTCTCTAGTGTTTCATTGGCTATTTTTTTTGTTGAATTTTTCACAAGAATATTTTTGTCTTTTTGTAGAGCAACTTCTGTTAATTTTTTAACTGGCACAGACAAAAAAGAATTGTCAGGGGACCATTCAATATTTTCTTTTTTGGCATCTTCAATAAATTGCCAACCGGAAAAATTAATTTCTTGATCAACTAAGCTTGTCGTTATATTGAAAATATTTACCGTCAAATCATTTTCTTTATTTGTGATATAGGCCAAAAGATCATTTTTAGGAGAAGTAAAGAATTTTTGAATTTCCGGGGCATTAAGCTCAGTTTTTTCATAATCCTTTCGAACAAGAAGCACATTCCAAAATTCACTAGCCAATCCGCTATGCACTTGAGTTTTCTTACTCCAAGTTTGAAAATCAGGAGCCAAAACCTGAATATTATATTCTCCCGGAACAATACCAGAAATATTAAAGGAGCTATTTAGCCTGTTTAATTTTTTCGATTCAAAAAGTTCGTCGTTTAATTTTATATCAACAGCTTGAGGATTAGATTTGAAAGTAATGGTTCCGCTATGCACAAAAACACCCCGATCCTTATCGAAGCGATAACCCTTGGCATTAAGGATAATAACCGGCACTGTCATTAGAAACAGTAGAACTAAAATCCAAAAAAAAACTTTTCTTTTCCAGCTTTCCATATGTTCTATAATAATACTCAAATACGAATTTGTCCATCATGGGCTATAAAACAGCCCGATTTAGGGCTGTTTTATTGTTTTTGAATCATATTCAATTTTTTTGATTATTAGACTGAAGAGCCTTTCATTGAATGGCTTCCCATATATTCTCCAGTTGCAATTCTTGAAGGAATAAAGAGGCCATAAACGGCTGCGAGTCCCACTAGAGCATAGATTATCCTAGTAAGTAATGTCATTTCCCCAAAAATAGCTCCGATGACATTAATTCCAAAAAAACCCAAAATTCCCCAATTTAGACCGCCGATTACGAGTAAAGCTACAACAATCCAATCAAATACATTTAATGTTTTCATGATTTTTCACCGCCTTCCTAGTTTAATTTTATTGCAAAATAACAAAATATTATATGTAAAGTAATACACAAAAACCAAGCGAAAATTTCAAAATCATTGACAAACCGCCATTGATGCGCTATATTATTTAGGTAGTATTTTACTTATAAACAACTCATAAAAATAGCTATGTTGGCAATTATAAAAACTGGAGGAAAGCAGTATAAAGTTAATGAAGGCGACAAAATTAAGGTAGAAAAATTGGAAGGCGAAGAGGGGAGCAAGGTCGTTTTCTCTGAAGTCCTTTTTTTGGGCGATGAAAAAGATGTCAAAATTGGAACCCCAATTCTAACTGGCGTCACAGTCGAAGGCACAATTTTGAAAACTGCCAAAGGCAAAAAAGTGACTGGGATTAAATTCAAACCAAAGAAAAGATATAAGGTGAAATTCGGTCATCGTCAGACAATGACGGAAGTGGAAATCACTAAGATTGGATAAAAAATATCTCTTACTATTTTAAAAAAGTCTTGATTCAAATCAAGACTTTTTTTATTTTCTATTTATTATCGCACTTCCTAGTGTTAGCTCATCTGCGTATTCAATATCAGAGCCCGTGGAAAGTCCGCGGGCGAGTTTGGTGACGTTGGCAGAAGTTTCTTTTAACATTCTGGCAATGTAGAGCGCTGTGGCGTCGCCTTCAGTGGTTGGATTCATGGCCAAAATTATCTCTCCAATTTTTTCATTCAATACTCTTTTTTGCAATTCATTTAATTTCAATTGACTTGGATCATCATTTTTTGCAATACCCAATGTTCCACCTAAAACATGATAGAGCCCGTCATATTTTTTTGTTCGTTCAATGGCAATTATATCAAGCGGTTCTTCAACCACGCAGATTTTGTTAATATTTCGAGAATTATCCTTACATATTTCACACAAATTTTCTTCACTAATATTGAAACATTTCTCACAATGACGCAGATTTATTTTCAAATTTGAAAGGGAATTACCAAATTCAACTAACATCTCTTTGTCTTGCTTGAAAAGATACAAAACCAACCGTTCAGCCATCTTTGGCCCGACAGAGGGGAGGGAGGAAAAATAATCAATTAGTTTTTTGAAGGATTTTGGATACATTTTATTCGGTGTGAACCCTCTCTAATGATTTAAACGTGGTGGAATTTTCTTGGAAGTACAAGGAGAATCTGCCCACCGGACCATTTCTGTGTTTTGCCACATGCACTTCGACAATATTCTTATTTGGCGTATCTGGTTTTTCGCGGTCTTCACGATAGAGAAACATAACGACATCAGCGTCCTGCTCGATCGATCCTGATTCACGAAGGTCGGAAAGTTTTGGAATTTGCGGACTGCGAGACTCCACTGCGCGAGAAAGCTGAGAAAGAGCGATGACTGGAATGTTGAGTTCACGCGCCAGTTGTTTTAGGGCGCGGGAAATTTCGGAAATTTCATTCACGCGATTGTCACCACCACCATTTCTACCTTCCATAAGTTGCAAGTAGTCGATTATAATTAGACCCACATTATGTTCTGATTGCAATCGTCTTGCCATGGTACGCATCTCCATCACATTGGCACTTCCGGCGTCATCAATATAAATTGGCGCCTCAGAAAGTGTTCCCATTGCTTCACCAATGCGTTGAAAATCATCATCGCCTTCGCCGGTCTTGAGCCGTCCTGTGCGCAGTCGCCACAAATCCACACCTGATTGAGCCGAAAGCATTCTGTCAATCAATTGGTCGGCGCCCATTTCCAATGAAAAAATACCTACAGGGACTTTTTCCTTAACAGCAATTTGACGAGCAAGGTCTAATGCAAGAGTTGTTTTTCCAATCGAAGGTCTCGCGGCTAAAATCACAAGGTCAGATTTTTGAAAACCAGCCAGAATATTGTCCATATCAGGATACCCGGTTGGAATACCGCGCAGTTTATGATCTCCTTTGTGAAGTTCATCAATTCGATTGAAAGCTGATTCCAAAATTGATTTGATCGGCACAAAATCCTGCTTGATATATTTTTGTGAAACGCCAAAAAGTTTTTGTTCAGCACTATCGAGAATTTTTTCCACATCTTCTTCTTCGCGATATCCAAGCTCCACAATTTCACTAGCGGTGATAATCAGTTTTCGCAAAGTGGATTTTTTTTGCACTACCTTGGCATAGTGAGCAATGTTTGAACTGGACGGCACGGAATTTACAAGTTCAGTTAGATAGCTAGAACCGCCAATCTTGTCCAGAAGTTTTTTTTCTTCCAAACGATTGGACAAACTCAAAACATCAATCGGTTCGCGTTGCTCATAAAGTTCCATCATCGCTTCATAGATAATATTATGGTCATCCCGATAAAAATCACCCAATCGCACGAGATTAGCAATCTTAATAACTGCATCCTTATCCAGCATCAAAGCCCCCAAAACCGATCTTTCAGCTTCGATGTTTTGCGGTGGAATTTTTAGGTCGTTGTTTGAAGATATATTCTTTGCCATATTAGTCTATACATTATACCAGTCCACCACCAAAAATCAACTTACGCTTTTACCCAGTTTGTGCGCAAGTTATTCTCATAAATTATCCTAACATTCAATGTTAGGATAGAATTTCCTTTATTTCCTCCAAACTCTCCGCTATAACTAGTTTTCTACGCAATTCCGAAGCCCCAGGGAAGCCTTTGACGTACCAACTCATATGTTTTCGAATTTCAAAAAGTCCTTGTTGACTTTTGTCTTTGTGGATTAATTTTGCATGAAGAAGCATGATTTTTTTGATTTGTTTATTTGTCATTGCGAGGGAGTCCCGATAAAATCGGGACGATCGTGGCAATCTCGAGTTTTGCGAATTTAATTCTGAGATTGCTTCGCTATGCTCGCAATGACATAACGATTCTTTAATCTCTTCAAAAATCCACGGCTTACCCCAAGCGCCACGGGCAATTCCAAGGCCGTCCAAAAGAGGATGGTCTTGTAAAATTTTTGCGCCATCCTCAGCGGAATTTATCCCGCCGTTTGCCAAAACAATTTTATCGGGAAACATTTTTTTGATTTTTTCAACAAGCTTGAAATCTAGCGAACCGGAAAATCCACCCTCATATGTTCGGCCATGAATCATAATAGCCGAGTAGGGGAGATCAGCTGTGCTTTTGACAAATTCTAAGGCGGTCGCATCCTTAACGCCAGCGCGAATTTTTATCGATACCGGCAACTTGGTATTTTCACATACTGCCGAAATAATCTCACGCGCCAGCTCTTTTTGCATCATTAGAGCGCAACCTGAACCATGACCAAAAACTTTCTTAGCTGGACAACCAAAATTGATGTCGATGCCATCCGGTTTCACTATTTGGGAAATAATTCTAGTCGCTTTGGCAAAATGCGCTGGATCTTTGCCAAAAAGTTGCACGACATATGGTCGTTCAATTTTATTAAATTTTACCAACTCCAAGGTTTTTTGTGGTTTGAAAAAAAGCGCGCTCACACTCGCCATTTCCGAATATACCACATCTGCTCCATATCGCCGGCAAATTTGACGAAACGCGCTATCCGTTATGCCTGCCATCGGCGCCAAAGCCAAAATTGGATGCTCTGTTTTAAGCCAGAAATTATTCATAAAAGTCTTTTCAGAAAAGTTTTATTAGCTCATTTTTATATCTCCATCAGGAGTTTCTTCTACTTTAAAACCCAAGGCTGCAATCGCTTGTTTGAGATCTTCCACCTTGTCCTCTGCGGATTTTTTATGAACATCGCAAACACAAGCATTTTTTTCCACATCCGTCACCTTACATTTTTTCATACATTCGTCAGTCATATTATTTTATCTTAAGTAAATAATTATTATCTTTTAAATCTTCAATCACATAACCCGCCAATTCAATTTTTTTTCTCAGCTCATCCGAAGCTGCAAAATTTCCGCTGATGCGAGCTTGTTTTCGCTCTTCGGCGAGCTTCAAAATATCCGCCGGAATTTCAATTTTGTTTTCTGTAATTATCAACCCAAAAACCTTATTTATTCTTTCCCAAAATTTCAAAATATTCTCCGCTGTTTCCTTGTCCAATTTTTCCTCAGAAATCATTTTGTTAGTTTCACTAATCAAATCATATAGAACCGCCAAGGCTAGTGGGGTATTGATATCATCATTCATCGCGCTTTCAAATCTTTTTTGATAGATATGAGAAAAATCTATTTTTTCCAAATTTTCCAAAGGTTCGACCTTTGGCGCGCCAAAGGTCGAACCTTTGGAATCACCAGAAACACTTTTCAAATTACTCACCCAATCAAAAATTTTTTGCAAATTATTCTTAGCTTGTTCCATAGCTTCCCAAGTAAAATTCATCTGACTGCGATAGTGTGAAGAAAGAAGAAGAAGACGCATTTCATTAGCAGTATAGCCTTTTTCTAGGATATCTTTCAAGAGGTAGAAATTACCTTTTGATTTAGACATTTTCTTTCCGTCTACCAAGAGATGACGATTATGCACCCAAAAATTAACAAACTTTTTTTCACTAGAACATTCGCTTTGAGCAATTTCCGCCTCATGATGAGGAAAATATTGTCCTCTCCGCCAGTATGAATGTCGAGCGTGTCTCCCAAATATTCCGTGCTCATCGCCGAGCATTCAATGTGCCATCCAGGATATCCAGTGCCCCAAGGACTTTCCCATTTCATCAAATGTTCCTTGGAAGCCTTGAGCCACAATGCAAAATCCCAAGGATTTTTCTTGTCCGGATGTTCTTCAAGGCGTGCTCCGACTTTCAAATTAGATAAAGTATTGCCAGAAAGTTTCCCATAATCATCAAATTTTGTTACATCAAAAAAAACATTGCCATTTTTTTCGTAAGCATAGCCTTTTTCAATAAGACTCGAAATTATTTTTATCATCTGCGGGACATGCGCCGTCGCACGAGGAAAATAGTGTGCTGGCAAGATATTCATTTCTTTTTCTACTTCCTTGAATTTTTCTTCATAGAAACGCGCAATTTCTTCCGGCGTTTTTTTCTCGCTAAGCGCTTTTTTGGCAATCTTGTCATCGCCAGAATCACCCTGAGCAATGTCATCCTCAGTCAAATGCCCAACATCAGTGATGTTTTTTATATGCCGTACTTCATAGCCTAAATAAACTAAATATCTTCTCAAAACATCCGCATTGAGATAGGCCCTAATATTGCCGATGTGGATATAGTCATAAACCGTCGGCCCGCACGAATACATCCCAACTTTTCCGGGATTGATTGATTTAAATTCTTCTTTAGATTTTGTAAGGGTGTTGTAAAGTTTAAGCATTTTTTCATTTACGAACTACGAAATTAGCGAAATACGAAATAGTTTTATATGTATTTTCGTATTTAATTTTAATTTTCGTACTTTCGTATTTAGTATTATTTTCGTAGTTCGTAATAACTATAACCATTTTCTCATCTTGAAAATTGAAATAGTGATTGCAGAAAGAAAAAGCATAATCGCAAGATGAATCCAAAAAGCATGCGGATTTTTTCCAAAAGGGATGTCAGCACTCATAGCGAGAATATTGGAATAAACCGTCATCGGAAGCATCACAGCGGAAAAAATTGTGAGCACTTTCATAGTCATATCTAGCTTATTAGAAAGCAAGGAATTATTAGTTTCTTCCAATGATTCAATTGTTTCCTTGGCGCTTTCCAAATTATTCCAAATGCGGATATTAGTTCCGATCAAATCTTGATAGTATGGTTTCAAGGACGGTTCGATTAACTTGAAATCTTTTTGCGCCAAAGATTCAAAAACGGAGCGTTGTGGTTTCATTGTGCGACGAAAATTCAAAATATCTCTTTTAGCTAAAGAAATTTCAAAAACCATTTCTTTTTCGTGGCCGGCAAAAATTTCTTTTTCTACATAGTCTAATTTGTTGGAAATATGATCCAGCTTTGGAAAACAAGTTTCCAAAAGCATTTCAATTATAAAACGAAGAAGAGCTCCGGGGGATTGGTTCATATAAATTTCTCTTTTGGCTTTGTCGTCTTTCAATTCGTTGAAAAAATCAGTCAATTGAAAAATGTCACGATCATGAGAAGTAATCAAAACATTTTCGCAAAGAACTATGTCAATTTCTGCCGGATAGGTAGTTTTATCTTCAATGTCAAAAAGGGGAATGTGGATAGAGAGAAAAAGACAATTGTCATATTGCGTGGCTTTTGGACGTAGAGTCGGAGTGGAAAATTCTTCAATGATAAGTGGGTGAAGATTATATTTCTTTTGAATTTTCAACACATCATCCGCATTAGGCTCTTTGAAATAATGCCAAACCAAATCATTACATTTGACTGTTTCCATAAATTTTAACCTACAAAATTACAAATCAACTACGAATTTACAAATTAGAATTCTATTTGTATATTTGCAAAAGATTTGTAGATTTGCAGTAGAAGTATTAGAATAAACTATTATAGGTAAATTATACCAGTAAATATAATTATTGACAAAGAGCTAAATAAATTAAATATGAAAAAGATAATTTTATTTCTAATCCGGCTTTATCAAAAAACGCTCTCCCTTGATCACAGCTGGCTATCTCGCGTCACTTCCGAGCGCTATTGCCGTTTTCATCCTTCCTGCAGTCAATATACTTATGAAGCAATTGACCGCTTCGGAGTGGTCAAGGGCGGATATCTCGGCATCAAAAGAATCATCCGTTGCCATCCCTGGAATGACGGTGGATATGATCCAATACCTAAGAAATAGTACCCTTCCTTTACTAATTATTAATTACATACTATAATATACAGACGATAAAAAGTAAGTTAGTAAAGAAAATTATGCTCACTGATGAAGCTAAAATCAAAGTCGAGGCTGGCAAGGGAGGCGACGGGGTCGTGGCTTTTGACAAAGTCCTGATGTCTTTGGGTCCGACTGGCGGAAAAGGTGGTAATGGTGGATCGGTCTATTTTGAAGGCGTATCTGATATTTTTGCGTTGAATAAATATCGCCATCTCAAAGATCATTATGCCCAAGATGGAGCCAGAGGAAGATCTAATCGATCTGATGGACCAAATGGAAAAGATCTATTTTTAACTGTGCCCATTGGAACTGTCATTAAAAAAATTGACACCAACGAAAGTATTGAAATTACAAAAGTTGGAGAAAAAATTCTTGCAGTTAGGGGCGGGAATGGTGGACAAGGAAATTTCTTTTTTCGTTCTTCGACCAACACCTCTCCCGAAGAATTTAAAGAAGGAAAACCGGGAGAAAAAGCTGAGTTTTCCCTGGAGCTTCGCCTTATCGCTGATATTGGACTAATTGGCCTGCCTAGCGCCGGAAAATCATCCCTGCTCAATGAAATCACCTCTGCGCACGCCAAAGTAGCCGCCTATCATTTCACCACCCTTGAACCGAATCTGGGCGTATTTGATGATTTTATCATCGCTGATATCCCAGGTCTCATCGAAGGCGCTTCGACCGGCAAAGGCTTAGGGATAAAATTTTTGCGCCACATCCAAAGGACAAAAATATTGGTTCATTGCTTGTCACTTGAATCAGAGGATATCCTTCGTGACTATAAAATAATCCGCAAAGAATTAGGAAAATATAATCCGGAATTGTTAGAAAAGAAAGAATTGATTCTGTTTACCAAAAGCGATCTTGTTTTTCCAAGGGATTTAGCTAAACAAATAAAAAAATTCCAAACAAAAAATAAATGCGAGGTTATGGCAGTTTCTATCCATAATTTTGAAGAAATTGAAATGCTAAAGAAGAAGCTCCTGACGCTGTTGCGCTAACTTTCTTGTTTGTGGTATATTAAAATTAAAGTAAATGCATAAGTCATAATAATATGAAAACAGAAATTTTAATTATAATCATTGCCGTTATTTGGACATTACCTTGGAAAGGTTTTGCCCTTTGGAAATCAGCCCGAAGAGGGGATAGTATTTGGTTTGTCATCCTTCTTCTTGTGAACACCTTGGCAATTTTGGAAATTTTATATATTTTTATTTTTTCCGAAAGAAAAGTTGCCAGCAGAATTCAACCAAAGTAATTTATGTATTGGATTTTTCTTATCATCTTTATAATAACTGTTCTTGTGCCCGATATCGTTCGCACAAATTTTGGTGTGATTTCAGAATCAAGATTAGAAGAAATCTTGATTTTTTTTATGGGCGCAATGGCGTTTGCAATTTTCATAAAAAATGAACAACAACTGATTTTCCACAAAAAAGAGAAAGAGAAAGACAAGCGAAAAATCGAACAGACAGTCAAGGACTTAGTTGAATCATATAGTTATATCGGCGAAGTAAATCGCAAGATGGATCTCTTGATGAACACCGCCCTTGGGCTTTCAGATCGGTCGGCGCTTAGTAAGGCTCACGAAAAAGAAACCTATCAGTCAATTGTGAGTGCCACTAGTTTTCTTCTGAAAGCTGATTCTGTTTCTCTCCGTTTTGTTAATATAAATGACTTGAAAACAAAAAAAGAATTTCGTTCTGAAAATAGCGGAGGAATGGTTAAGAATGATATTTTGGCCGAAATGGAAGATGATGTAAATATTAAAAAAGATAATGATTGTCTGATTATTTCTTCTAGTCAAAAGATAAACGATATCAAAAGTTATTTGATTATCTGCGGATTCGATGAAAAAGAAGAAAGCAATCCCAAGAACATCGAAATCCTCAAAGTCTTCGCTTCTCAAGCTCTTTTTCTATATTCCTACACCCACAACGAACCAAAAAATTGTCCGCCTTGTGAGAAGAAGAAATAAGATAAATTAAATAGTTTTTGACTTTTAAATAATAAAGTCTTTCTATGACAAAAGAAATAGTAAATATCCCCGATTGTTTTTATAGAGTTAGTATAAAAGCTTTGATTCTCGACAATCAAAAAAGATTTCTACTTACCTTCGAAAATAAGGGTTGGTGGGAACTTCCGGGAGGCGGTTTGGATTTTGGTGAAAAACCGGCAGAATGTTTAATTCGAGAAATAAAAGAAGAAATGGGGCTGGATGTAATACATATCAATGAACAACCATCATATTTCGTAACAGCTCTACATAAAAATGGTAAATGGTTTTGCAATATCATATATGAGGTAATAGTTAAAGACTTGAATTTTACACCGTCAGATGAGTGTATGGATTTACGATTTTTCACTAAGGAAGAAGCTTCAAAAGAAAATCTTTTTCTTAATGTTATGGAATTTGTAAAAATATACAACCCAGATAATCATAATAAAAATTAAAGCAGTTTTTTAATTTTCTGGAAAGATTCCGAGATTATTCAATAAAACTAAAAAATTATGAATTCATGTATTTTTTGTGAAATTGGGAAGGGTAAAATCAAACCTCTTGGCGAAGCGGTGATTTTTGAAGATGCAAATTATCTAGCTTGGCTTTCTCCTTTTCCCAACACAGAAGGTTTTTCTGTCGTCATTCCAAAAAAACATCATGGGAGTGATGTGTTAAAAATGCCAGACAAGAAATTGCAAGAATTTATTCTTGTTGCCAAAAAAGTTTCGAAACTTTTAATGAATTATTTTGAAGATGTTGGGCGAGTCGGTCTCATTATGGAAGGAACGGGAATTGATCATGCTCATATAAAACTGTTTCCAATGCATGGCACCGGGCATATGAAAAAAGGGGAGTGGAAACAATCCCACAGTGACAATGATAAATATTTCAAAAAATATGAAGGCTACATTTCTTCCAATGATGGCCCAAAAACTAATTTTAAAAAGTTGCAAAAAATGGCGGAGGAGATAGGAAAAATGAAAAAATAAAAGTATGTCATCACTTCACCACCTCAAACCCTTTTTGTTTCCAAGCGTTGAGGCCATCAGTTAGGGCGCTGACGTTTAGGATTCCCATATCGAAAAGTCGGACGGCGCCTTGAAAGGCGAGCAGTCCGGTGTTGTCATAAAGGATAATTCTTTTGTAGGTTGGAATTTCTTTGCGTCGACTTTCTAAGTTTTCTAGCGGAATATTCACGGCACTTTTCAGATGATCACTGGCGAATTCGGAAGCGCTTCGCAAATCAACTAAATATAGTGACTCACCGTCTTGCTCTGTTAAATTTTTCAATTCTTCATTTTTAATATAATTTACCTTTGCTTGATTGGAAAAAGAGTTAGGATTACCGATTTCTACAATCGGATTTAATTCATTAGTCCAAGCATATATTCCGCCTTCAAGATAAGAAACATTCCGAAAACCATTTTTGGCAAAAATATCCATAACTTGTTTTTCATTGGGAGTAAGCCCCAAATCATCAACTATAAAATAGTTTTTATTTTTTTCAATAAAGGAAAAATTTGTGGTCAACTCATCTAACACTATATTTTTCGCATCCACAATATGACTTTGTGAAAAACTTTGCGCGTCTCGAATATCAATAATTTCTATTTTTTCATCACTAGTTATTTTTTTGAGTAATTCTTTTGTACTTATACTTGAATATTTTTGCAAATCATCCTCCTTTTCCTGCTCTTGATTTTTCACAAACGTAGCTTCTTTTTTCTTATTCATCCAGGATGATTTCACAAAGAAAAGAGATGTTACTATAACAATCAAGAAAAAACCAATCGTAATTGGCAACAAATTATTTTTTGGCTGATTGTTATTTTGATGCATATTTTTATTTTAGCACGCTTCCGACAAAATTTGCATATCCGCGAACAAAATCCGTTGCTTGCATTTTATTTTTTCCTTCCAATTGAACTTCTTCTAAGATGACATTACCCTTGCTAGTTTTGACTTTTACCACTTCATTTTCTTCGAAAACTTTTCCATTTTCAAAATCATTTTCTTTCACATTTTCATCTAAACTAATTTTATTTAGTTTTAATCGCAGATTCAGATTATCTTTTTCAAAGTAGGTAAATATACCAGGCCAAATATAGAACGCTCTGAAACGATTATAAATATCCTTTGCCTTTTCTTCCCAATTGATTTTTCCATCTTCCTTTTTAATTAATTGACAAAAAGTAGCCTCGCTTTCATTTTGTTTTTTAGGCTCTATTTTTCCTGCTATCAAAAGTAGGATTATTTCTATAAGAAGTCTCGCTGAAATATCTGAAAGTCTTTGAGAGAGTTCCGGATAAGTTTCATGATCTCCAATTTCAACTTCCTCTTGTTTCAAAATATCACCCGCATCAACTTTTTCTGTAAGATTCATAATAGTTGCTGCCGTTTTCTTTTCGCCATTTAAAATGGCATTTTGAATTGGTGAGGCTCCACGATATTTTGGTAAGCTCGACGGATGAGTGTTGATCACGCCATATTTAGGAATATTTAAAACATCCTTTGGTAAAATTTTTCCATACGCCGAAACAACAATCAAATCTGGTTTTTGATTTTCAATTTCGCGCACAACATCTTCATCAAATTTTTTCGGTTCAAAAACTTTTATTTTATATTCTTCAGCAACTTTTTTAACTACTGATTTTTCTAATATTTGTTTTCTCCCGACTTTTTTGTCGCTTTGGGTATATACTGAAATAATATCAAATCTTTCCTTGAGCATCACACGCAAAATATTCGCCGCAAACTCCGGCGTCCCCATGAAAATGATCTTAGGGTTAATTATATTATCCATGTCTCTTTCTTTACGAATTACTAATCTATTACTAATGTACGAATTAAACTAACCCTAATTATCGATAAAATTATGCTAATACGAATTAGTATATTCGTATTCAATTCGTAATTAGTAAAGACTACTTCTTGTCTATAAAAAGCACTCCATTTAAATGATCAATCTCGTGTTGCAAGGCTCGCGAGAGAAGTCCCTCGGCTTTGATTTCAATTTTTTCTCCTTTTTTGTCCAAAGCCTTCACGGTGACTTTTTTGTGTCTCTTAACTGGGATAAATTTTCCCGGAAAAGATAGACAACCCTCTTCGCAAATTTCTTTTCCCCAAGATTTTCTAGCAATCTTTGGATTAATTAGAATATGCGTTTTACCATCTAATTTTATAATGCAAAGTTGCACTGATTGACCAACCTGCGGAGCAGCCAGTCCCAGTGCATTGCCACTATCTTCCATAGTCGCAAGCATATCCAAAATCAAGTCCTTGATTTCTCGACTTTTCGGTTCTTTTATCTTCTTCGCTTTTTGACGAAGAATTTCATTCGGGTAGGTTATTATTGGTAAAATCATAAAAAAAATAATTAAAAAAATAAAAAATATTTTAAAATCTTGTTTGAGAGCGCCTTTTTTCTCTAAAATTTCCCTTTTCCGCCTTAGATTGAGGGGAAATTTTAAAAAGAAAAAAGAGTGCTCGAGTTTATTTTATAATATTTTTTAATTTTTATTTTTTATACAATCGAAATTGGATCTTGATCAATTATCCAGCCCGCTTTGAGTTTTCTAATTTCTTTTTCCAATTCAATTGGAATTTTATCTGGAAATTTCACAATCATTTGCTTTCGATAGCGTCCTCTTATTTTTGAGAGCAGGGGAGTATGCGGTTCAGAAATCTTTATTTCTTTTATTTTTTCGAGATTACCAAACACATCTTGGCTTTCTTTTTCCACTTTTTCAAAATTATAATCCTGAAAAACTAATTTCATAATCTTCCCATAAGGTGGAAAATTCAACGCTTTTCTTTCTTCAATTATCCTTTCAAAAAAACTTTGAAAATTATTTTCTCCGGCTAATTGGATAATTTTGTTTTCCGGTTGATATGTTTGGATAACCACCTCTCCAGGAAAACGCGCGCCGGGGCGATTCACTCTTCCGGCAAGTTGAGAAATTATCTGAAAGGCCTTTTCTTCAGCTGAAAAATCAGGAAATGACAAAAGATTATCTGCATCTATTATACCAACCAATGACACGCGAGGCAAATCCCAGCCCTTGGAAATCATCTGCGTTCCAATCAAAATATCCGCCTCACCTTTGGAAAAAGCGCCATAAATTTTTTCATGAAAATTTAGTTCTTTTGAAGAGGCTGTGTCAGCCACAATTATTTTGGCCGAAGGAAACAAACTCGAAATTTCTTTTTCTACTTTTTGCGTTCCTAATCCAACGTTTTTGAAACTTATCCCGCCACATTTCTCGCATTTTGGAAAAATACTCGTCTTATAATTGCAATGATTGCATTTGTAGAATCCGCCTTTTTCATATACTAGCGCCCGTTCGCATTTGGGACATTTGAGCACTGTTTTACACGCCTCACAAATCGAAAAACTGCTCATCCCTTGGCGATTAATAAACAAGATTGATTGTTGTTTGTTTTTTAGCGCATATTCAATTTCACCTTTTAGTTTTCTTGATACGCAGGTATAGTTTCGGGTCCAGCGTTCCTTTTTCATATCGACAATAGAAGTAGTAGGTAGTAAGTAGTTGGTAGTAAGGCTTAATCTCGGTAATACTAAAAGTTGCAGATCTTTTTTTATAGCTCGCCAGTATGACTCTATCGACGGTGTAGCTGAGCCACGAACAATTTTTGCTTTGTGAATCTCGGCTAATTTTTCTGCTACCGTTCGAGCGTCATAACGCGGATTCATGTCCCATTGTTTGAAAGACATATCTTGCTCTTCATCAATCACGATTAGCCCTAATTTTTTGAAAGGTGCAAAAACCGCCATTCGAGTGCCAAGAATAATTTTTGCCTCGCCAGATTTAATTTTTTCCCAATTAGAATAAAATTGGCCTTTAGAAATATTACTTGAAATAACGACGATTTCTTGCGGTTCAAAATATGCGCCATATCTTTCCATGGCCTGCGGAGTCAATGTTTTTTCCGGGATAATAATCAGGAATTGAAAATTTTTATTTTGTTTTCGCAGTTCCAAAATTGAATTTATATAAACCTCAGTTTTCCCCGATCCAGCCGGACCGAAAAGTAAGTGATTTGTAATTGGTAATTTGTAATTGGTAATTTTTTTGACAGCATCTTTTTGCTCTTTTGTTAATACAACATTTCCTCCTCTCCCTTCGGGAGAGGATGTCCGAAGGACAGGAGAGGGAGCTTTGCGTGATTTCATACGTTTCGGGACAAAATTTTTCATCACCACGCCCAAGGGAGAAATGTAGTAATTGGAAATAAATTTCGCCAATTCTATTTGACTATCAGAAAGAAAATTTTCGGCAATTATTTTTTCAACTTTTTTGAGTTCAATATTCCCCAATCTTTCAAAATCCTGCCTCGTCCCTAAAACAATTCCTTCCACACTTCGATGGAAAAGGGGAATAGAGACCAATGCTCCAGTTGAAATTTTGGCATCTGAAAAATATGAAAAAGACTGATGGGAGGACATCGGAATTTTGGTCAATGGAACTATATTGATAATAAATTTCTGCTTTTTATTTGCCATGACTTAATTGTATCACTTTATTGCTAAAACTTCTAAAAGAAGCTACACTTTATATATGAAAAATAAGATATTTATCAGCATTAATCTCCCCTCAAAAGTCAAAAAAAGGCTAGTTTTAGCAACTGAAAAATGGCAAGAACTGCCAGTAAAATGGGAAAAAGAGGCTGATTTGCACATCACTTTGGTCTATTTAGGCTTTACCGACGAAGAAGTTGTCCTAGAAATTTGTGAAAAAGTCAAAAAAGCTTGCGAGGACGTAGATATTTTTGACATCAGACTTGATCAAATTGAGCTCTTTCCCTCTGCCGAAGAACCTAGGGTAATTGCCCTCACAGGAGAGTCAAACGAAGAATTGAAAAACTTAGTTAATGCCATTGAAAAGGAATTAGGAATTTCCGCTTCGCCCAAAAAATCTTTTCGTCCGCACATAACACTAGGACGAGTGAGAAAAAATAAATGGGAAGCTCTGGAAGATAAACCATCAATTTCAGAAAAATTTCCTCTAACTGTTGATGCTAATAGTGTCGACATTATGACAAGCCAATTTAGCTCCAAGGAAAGTCGCTATTCTATCCTTGATTCTTGCCCGCTACAATAAAATATATATCTTTATAATGATAATAAAAATAAAAAAAATGATAATGCCTAAATTGACTAATACTACCTTATATGGTTGAATGGAAATGTTATAATTAATAACTTCTTAAAAAATATGGCGAAAGTAAAGTCACATGAAATAGATTCTAAAGAAAGATACACAATAATTGGTAATTTTTTTGATATTATTGCCAACCTTAAATCGAAAAAAGAAGTTGTAGATTTTTTTGTAGGCTTACTTACTCCAAGTGAGAATCTAATGGTTGCCCGAAGAATTCAAATCGCGCAATTACTCATAGAAGGGGAGGGCTATGAAACTATAAAAAATAAATTAAAAGTTAGTTTTCAGACAATAACCAAAACAGAAAGATGGCTACATTCTGAAGATGAAGATTATAATAGCTGGCTGGCTAAATGCTTGAAAATTAAACCCTTAAAAAATAATAGAGAAATAGGAAAAGAAAATCTTTTAGATCGCTATAGTCATCACAGAGTTATAAAGAATTTACTAAAATAATAAGTACTACCCTGCCTCGCCGGCAGGCGGGCATTCAACCATATATGGAAGAATTAAATAAGAATATTAGGAAAGAAATTTTAGGTGTACGAATTGACAATTTAGATCGAGTTGAAATTTTAGATAAGATCAAATTTTTTTTGAGTGAACCAAAATTTCATCAGATCGCCACAATTAATCCGGAATTCATTCTGGAAGCGCAAAAAAATTCAGAGCTTAAAAATATTCTTAACGCAAGTGATTTGAATGTAGCGGACGGCTTTGGAATAAAATTAGCTTTTTGGCGATTTGGCAAACACTTGAAATGCCGACTGGCGGGCGCAGATTTGATACTGGAAATTTTGAAAATTGCCCAAACACAAAAACTTTCTGTTTTTTTAGCCGTAAATAAGAAAGGTCTAAGCACTTTTAAAGAAATTCGCGATGCAATATTAAAAAGTTATCCCGACATAAAAATATTTGGATTTAATTATATTTTAACAAACAACACTTCCATTCAACCATATAAGGAAGTGTTAGAATTAATAAAAAATAACTCGGACAGACCCACTATTTCAGATAATTACAATATTGTATTTTGCAACTTCGGCGCTCCCAATCAAGAACTCTTTATAAATTCGCAAAAATGTGATACAATACGCTTAGCCATGGGAGTCGGTGGAAGTTTTGATTTTATCACTAAAAAAGTCCGTCGCGCTCCGAAATTTATGCAAATTATTGGTTTTGAGTGGCTCTGGAGAATATTTCAACCGCAAGAATGGAAATTCAAAAAAGAAAGGCTCAAAAGAATTTTTCAAGCAGTAATAATTTTTCCAATCAGGGTAATTTTTAATAAGTGATGTCATTCCCGTGAAAACGGGAATCCAGTCATTAAACTTAATTTTTTCACTAGATTCCCGCCTGCGCGGGAATGACAAGCGAGCAACAATATGACAACAAAAACAACAAAGTTAATTCGTTCTATCTACTTGTATCTAGCAGCACTTATCAGCCTCATTTTTGTGGCAGTTGGTGCAGGAAGAATCATAAACACAACTCTAAAGGCGTATGTTTTTCCGGAAGCGGAAAAAGGAGAATATGGAATGTGCAGAAATGAGCCTCCGATGTATGAGCTTACAGCTTCCAAGTCCATAGAAAATGCAAAAGATAGTGAAATAACAACTCAAGAACAAAAAGATCAACTAGCATCTCTTCTGGTTGATTATAAAAACTGGAAAGAAAATAATTCCGGAGATATTTGTTTCAAAAGAGAAAGACAAACGAACTATGTCGACTCATTTACTATGCTTCTTGTTGCTTTGCCACTTTGCCTTCTACATTGGAGAATAATTAAAAAAGATAAGGAGGAAAAAGAAGCTGAAGAAGACACAAAATAAACAAATATTTACGAAATAAACTAATTATGCCACAACAAATTCTTATTATTCGCGGAGGAGATGCTCATAAAACTAATGAGGATTATTTAGATTTTCTTCGTACAAGAAACTTTGAAAAAGAAGATTTTAGTTGGTAGAAAAAAATGGGCTAGCACCTTACAAAAAGACCTAGGAAGTAATGCTGAAGTATTGTTGCCAGGAATGCCTTGCAGTTGCAATGCTAAATATATAAATTGGAAAATTTGGTTTGAAAGATTTTTTCCTTTTCTTAGAGATGATATAATTTTAATCGGTACTTCATTGGGTGCTACTTTTCTAGCTAAATACCTCTCTGAAAACACTTTGCCCGTAAAAATAAAAGTTGTTTTTATGTTAGCAGGACCGTATGATAGTGAATATTTAGGAGATTTTTCTCTACCAGAATCTTTGGAAAAATTTTCCACCCAATGTCCCAAAATTTTTCTCTATCACAGCAAAGATGATCCTGTTGTGCCATTTACTGAGCTCGAAAAATATTCAAAAGCCCTGCCTAAAGCTGAGAAAGTTATTTTTAAAGATAAGGGACATTTTGCTCTAAAAGAATTTCCAGAATTTGTAGAAAAATTAAAAAGTATAAAATAATATGAACAAAATCAGAACTAGATTTGCGCCGTCGCCGACGGGATATTTGCATATCGGGGGTCTTCGGACTGCATTGTATGATTATTTATTCGCCAAAAAAAATGGTGGTGATTTTTTGTTGAAAATTGAAGATACTGATCGAAAAAGATTTGTTGAAGGTGCGGTGGAAAAATTAATTGATTCATTAGATTTTCTAGGACTGGAAAGAAATGAAGGAGTGATGTTAAGTAAAGTGTTAAGTAGCAATACAAATAGTCAAGAATCAAAAAATTACCCTGGGGTTTTTGAAGTGGGCGAGTATGGGCCATACATTCAATCAGAAAAATTGGAAATTTACAAAAAATATGCTGATGAATTGGTAAAAAATGGTTATGCTTACTATTGTTTTTGTGAACCAAAAAGACTCGAAGAAATGAGGAAAGAACAAACCGCCCAAAAACAACCCCCTATTTATGATAGATTTTGTTTGCAAAATGTTAGCGAAGAAGAAATAAATAAAAATCTAAAAAATAATTGTCCCTATACTATTCGAATTAAAGTTCCGCATAACGAAACAATTGAGGTTGATGACGTAATTCGAGGACGTGTTAAATTCAATACTAATTTAGTTACCGATCAAATACTTTTGAAATCTGATGGATTTCCGACTTATCATTTAGCTAGCATCATAGATGACCATGATATGCAAATCACACATGTTATTCGTGGCGAAGAATGGCTTCCAAGTATTCCAATTCATATTCTGTTGTATCGCTATTTTGGCTGGGAAACTCCAAAATTCGCTCATCTACCACTGCTTCTTAATCCTGACAAATCCAAACTTTCTAAGCGTCAGGGGGATGTGGCGGTGGAAGATTACATTAAAAACGGATATTTAAAAGAAGCTCTTATTAATTTTGTAGCCTTTTTAGGTTGGAATCCTGGGAAAGGAGAAACGCAGGAAATTTTCACGCTTGAAGAATTGGTAGAAAAGTTTGATTTGGCTCATGTTCACAAAGCGGGCGCAGTTTTTGACATCAAAAAACTAGATTGGATAAATTCGCAGTGGATCAAGAAACTTTCCATTGAAGAATTATATCAAAAATCTTTGCCTTTTTTTGAGGAAAAAGGATTTTATAAAAATGCTAGCGAAAAAGAAAAATCCGAAGAATATATCAAAAGGGTACTCATAATCGAACAAGACCGTTTGCAAAATTTGTCAGAAGTGGGGGAGAGTAACCAATTCTTTTTTAGAGACGCTAATTTCGACAAAGAACTTTTACGCTGGAAAGATATGAATGACGAAGACTTGAAAAAATCATTGGAAAAATCCTTGGATGTTTTGGAAAATATAACGGACGAGAATTGGACGCGCGAAAATTTGGAAAAAATTCTGATGGAATCTGCGGGAGACAAGAGAGGGGAGTTGCTTTGGCCACTGCGTGCCACTCTTACGGGAGAGAAAAAATCACCTTCACCATTTGAATGTGCATGGGTGCTTGGAAAAGAAGAAGCATTATTGAGATTAAAAAATGCAATAGGCAAGCTATAAAAAAAGAAAATAAAAACTCATGTTGAACAAAAAAACAAAATTAATATTTTTTATTTTTATTGCAATTTTTTTATTTTCTAATCTAGAAAATGTTTTTGCTGCTGATTGTGAGGATAAGTGCAAAACTCTCTATCCGGCTGACCAGACATTACAAAAAAAATGTTCTGATGATTGCGAGAAGATTGAAAAATATGAAAAAATAATAGAAGTCAAAACTAAACAACTTGAAGTTGTCAACAATCAAATTGGCTATATAAACAAGGAACAAGCCCAAAATCAACAAACTCTTCTTGAAACAATCAAAAATCTAACTAGTATTTCCGAAAAAATAACTACACTGGAAAATAGTATCGAAGAAAAAGAAAAAGCCATTATCTATCAGAAAAAAATGCTTTCCGGACTAATGCAGTCTTATTATGATTATGACCAACAGGGGATTTTAGAAATAATTCTTTTAGACAACACTTTCACAAATCCTTTTGAACAGGTCGATTATATTAGTCAATCTGGGGTTAGAGTTTCTGATCTTTTAAATGAAATCAAAAAAAATCAGCAAGAATTAGTTGACGATCAAAAAGAGCTTCAGGGTTCTTATGAACAAAGCGAAAAACTAAAAAAAGAATTGGATGATGACAAATATGAATTGCAATTAAGCGAAAATCAAAAACAAAAAATTCTTGCTGAAACTCAAGCAGAAAAAGCAAAGTATGAAAAACTCCTGTCTGAAATTGAAAATGAAATATATAGTTTAGAGTCTGCTAAATCAGTTGACTACAGTAAACTACCAGCAGCCAAAGGAGGATATTTCAATTATCCAGTTTCTTCAGTCAGAATTACCCAAAGCTATGGCATGACTTCCTATGCTAAGGCCGGAGCTTATGGCGGAAAACCTCATAATGGAATTGATTTTGGAATTAGCACAGGAAATAATATTTTTACAGCTAGAAGTGGAAAAGTTGTTGGAGTTGGAAATAATGGAAAATATGCTTATGGAAAATGGATTGCAGTTGATCATGGTGATGGACTTCTCACGCTTTATGGACACCTTAGTAGCCAACTCGTTTCAAAAGGGAGTAAAGTTAAAACAGGAGACAAAATCGGAAAAAGTGGCAACACTGGATATTCAACCGGCCCACATCTTCACTTTTCTGTTTTCACTTCAAAAAGTTTTGAAACAGTCCAATCAAAATATGTCAAAGGACTTATGATTCCAGTTGGCGCTTCAATCAATCCAATGAAATATCTAAAATAAGAAAAATAAAAAAACGGCTTCCAAAATTAACTTGAGAGCTGTTTTTATTTATATTAGGATAGATTGATGTATGCAGACCTTAATCTATTCAGTAGGGTCTAGGATAATACATAGTGTCGTATAAGTATCATTGTGCGACACTATAGACATTTCTCTCGCCCCACTCCCCTTTAATAAAAACCGCTTTCTTAGAGCGGTTTTTAAAAAACAATTTTATTGATAAATTTATTTTATTTTTTATTCTTCTCTCTATAATCCTTTATCGCTTCCCTAAGACTGTCGGCTGCTAAATTTGAGCAATGCATTTTTATCGGTGGCAAACCTTCCAGGGCTTCCGCCACATCATTCCTGGTAATCTTTAATGCCTCCTCCAAAGTCTTGTTTTTTGCCAAATCGGTGATCATAGATGAGGTCGCAATCGCGCTAGCGCATCCTAGTGTCTCAAATTTGATGTCACTTATCACTTCCCTCTTTTTAGCATCTTTTTTTACCTTGATATAAATTTTCATCATATCACCGCAAGTTGGATTGCCAACCATGCCAACTCCCGACGGATTTTTTATCACACCTTGATTATGTGGACGAGTAAAATGTTCCAGAACTTTTTTTGAATACATATTTGTTAGACACGAAATCAACTAATATTTACCAATATAACTAATTTAGTTTATTTCGTAGATATTAGTTTAATTAGTGTTTTTTAGAATAAAAATCCTTAAGCACACTACCTGAAACTTTTCTTAATTTTTCCACTGATTTCTTAATTGCTTTCACCGCATAATCAATTTCTTTTTTGGTCGTATTTTTTCCCAGTGTCAATCTGAGTGAGCCATGCGTTTCTTCTGGTTTCAAACCAAGCGACAAAAGCACGTGCGATGGCGAAAGCGAGCCTGATGAGCAAGCCGACCCGGTCGAAGCAAAAACTCCCTCCGCCGAAAGCATCATCAAGAGACTTTCCCCTTCTACTCGTGAAAAATTTACATTCACATTATTCGGTGATCTTTTTATTCTTGAACCATTTAATCTTGAATCTGGAATTTCTTTGAGAATTTTTGCAATTAAATAATCTCTCAATTTTTTAATTTTTTCATTGTTCATTATTCTTTGATTATTGATCATTGATATTGCACTACCGAGTCCAACTATCCCTGGTACATTTAGAGTGCCTGCGCGTAGTCCAAATTCTTGCGCTCCGCCATCTTGAATTTTAGCTATATCAAGCCCAAACTTGACATATAGCGCCCCCACTCCCTTTGGTCCATATATTTTATGCGCTGACATACTCATCAAATCCACTCCCAATTTTTCAACATTACAATCAAAATAAGCCACTGCTTGCGTCGCGTCTGTATGAAAAATTATTTTTGGATTATTTTTTTTAATCATTCTTCCTATTTCAGAAATCGGTTGCACGGTGCCAATTTCGTTGTTCACATACATCACAGAAACCAAGATGGTATTTGACTTGATCGCATTTTTTATATCACGAGCATCAATCACTCCGTCTTTTTTTGGATTTATATAAGTTGCTTCAATCAGATTTTCTTTTTCCATTTTTTTCACAGTCTCCAAGACACAATGATGCTCAAAGGTGGTTGTGATTATGTGCGGTTTCTTTTTTTCTTTTTTGAAATAAGCCCTATCCACCCCTTTTATCGCCAAGTTATTCGACTCTGTTGCTCCGCTGGTAAAAATAATTTCATTTAAATTAGCGTTAAAATATTTTGCCACTTGCATTCTGGCTTTTTCCACTGCTTGCGCCGCTTCCTGACCAAAAAAATGGATCGATGAAGCATTGCCAAAATTCTGACTAAAATATGGCATCATTTCTTGTAATACTTTTTTGTCTACAGGAGTAGTTGCCGCGTGATCTAGGTAAATTTTTTTCATAATTTTTCATTATTCCCCCTCTCCTTAATAAGGAGAGGATGTCGCGTACTCGCGACAGGTGAGGTTTATTTTATTAAATCACTCAATTTAATTCCATATAAAGTTTTTCTAATTTGCTCGCCTAGTTTTATCCACACAAAACTAGAAGCACAAGTCTTCATGTGAGTACATTGATTACCATAACATTTCGGTACCATCGAACCATCCATAATTTCAATAATTTCCCCAGCGGTTATTTGCTCCGGCTTTCGTGCTAAAACATATCCCCCATTTTTTCCTTTCAAACTTTTAACTATTTTTCTTTCTCGCAGTTCTCCAATTAATCTCTCTAAATATTTGGCTGATATTTTTTCTTCTTGTGAAATACTTTTAATATTTTTAAGTTCAGGAAAACAGCTGGCTAAATTAACCATTGCTCGAAGTCCATATTCTGCTTTTGTAGAAAACTTCATATTATTTATATCCTACTAATTTAGTATGCTTTAATTATAGCGCCTTTTAAAAAACTGTCAAATGCCTTATACTTAATACGTAATACCTGCCTCATCGGCAGACAAGTTTACTACTAAATAATAATTTTATGCGTATATCATACTCAGCCTTTGATGCCTATCAAAATTGCCCGCTGAAATATAAATTTCAAAATATTGACCACATCAAAGTTCCTAAATCCAAGGAGGCGGTTTTTGGCTCGACAATTCATGAGACAATGAAATTTATCCACACACCGGGTATTCTCTCCCCTACCTTAGATCAAGCAATGGAACATTTTTCCAATGCTTGGAATCCAGCAGTTTTTGACGGAGAAACTGAAGAACGCGCCGCCTTTTCCCAAGGCGTCAAAATTATTCAAGATTACTATCAAAAAAACAATCCCGCGGATTTTAATATTATCAATTTAGAATCTCGTTTTCAAATTGAAATCGGAAAAGATTCTGACAAGCATATTATCTCCGGCATCATCGACCGCATAGACAAAACTGAAGATGGTTTTGAAATTATCGATTATAAAACTACCAAGAAAATGCCTAATCAAGAAAAAGTTGACAACGATATTCAGCTTTCCGTTTATCTTCAAGCTTTTCTTTCGCAATATCCCAAGGAAATTGATAATTTAGATAAAATTAAAGTTAGTTTGTACTACTTGAAACACGGCATGAAGTTATCCGCCACTCGGACATTGGAGCAACTGAAAAAAAGCGAGCAACTTTTTTTGGACACTATAAAAGTCATTGAGGCTGGTAATTTTGAACCGACGATGTCCCCTCTTTGCGATTGGTGCGGATACCAAAATCTTTGCCCTATGTGGAAACATAAATTCAAAGAATTGCGTCATATCGACACAGAGGAAATCAATAAATCAATCGAAGAATATATTGACCTAAAATCAGCCATCGCTATGACGAAAGATAGAATGGCCAAATTGCAAGAGAATATATTGGGCTATATGGATCAGGAAGGTGTAGAAAGAGTTTTTGGTCCGCAAGGCGTTATTGCAAGGTCACTTCGTAAGACTTATAAATACGACGAGAAAAAACTCCGCGAAGTTTTGGAACCGCTGGATCACTGGGAAGATGTGTTGAAAGTAGATGGTATAGCGCTTCGAAATATTTTAGGCGTCTTGCCGTATGATGCCAAAAAAGAAATTGAAAAAGCCAAAGTTCTCGACAAAGAAACCAAAAGTTTGAGCGTGAGGAAGAAATAATTAACCGATGCGAAACTACGAATCGTATGCGAATCTACGAAAAATTTAAAAGATTCTTAAAAAAATTCTTTCTCATCGATGATACTCCGCATAAAATTGCTGCGGGAGCAGCTTTGGGAATTTTTTTGGGAATTATTCCAGGAGAAGGACTTTTGGCTACTCTAATCTTAGCTTCGCTTTTTCGCTTTAATCGTCTTTCTGCCACTGCTGGAGTTTTAGCTTTTAATATGTGGGCGACGGTTGCAATCCTGCCATTTTCTGCCGGAATTGGCGCTTTTATTTTTCACACTAGCACCCAAGATTTGATCAATAATTTTCATGAAACCTACCAACTGGGCTGGACATATTTTTTTAGTAAAGTCCTGTTTTTTGAATTAGTCTTGCCTCTTATGGTCGGCTACATCATCGTCGCCACCACAATCGCCCTAGCTTTTTATTTCTTGATTTATTTTTTGTTAAAATACAAAAAAGTGAGTTTTAGGTAAAAAAGAACGCGCATTGTCTTGGACTTTGCGCGCCTTGGTTTTGATAAATCGGAAGGTCGGAAGGAATGATTATTGTAAAAATTGAGCATCATTTGGATCGAGTTCAATATCCAAGTCACACTCTCTTAATAATCTTTCTGCTATATCAATTTTATTGATAAGCGCTCCCATATTTTCTATTACCCTTTCTCCTTTTTTCGCCGCCTCCTCGGTGTTTTTTTCAAGCTCTCTTTTTGAGTCAAGATAAATTTTTAAAATTTCATTGACTTTCATAATCTACCTCCTTTAATATCTGCCTTTTAGGCTATTGTTGTTTGTGTACTATTTGACATTACACTTAAGCAAAATAAAAAGGGCTTGTCAAATCAAAACCTCATTCACCAATAAACTAATCAACTATTCACTATCTTATCACCGTCCCCACAAACTTCCTTTCTTCCAAAATATTTTTCAAATTCTTAAGATTTTTGCCCTCGGCAATGATAACCTCAAGATTGTTTTCTTGGGCCAGTTTTGAAGCGACTGGGTCAAATGGCATATTGAGTCCTGGATCCCAGCGGTTGCCGACAATTTTGCGAAAATTTTTCCAATTAATTTCTTTGATTATTTTAGCATCCGGATATTTTTTCGGATCCTTGTCGCAAGCATATTTGATGTTGGAAAGATTTATGAGTTTTTTGGCGCCCAATCGCTCGGCGATAATTGTGGCGACATAGTCCGTTGACCATCCTGGTTTCCAGCCAGCTGCCACCATAATCCCCTCACCATTGTCAAAATGACTCGTCAAATCTTCTTTGGTGCGCGGATTTTTGTTGATTCGTTGATTAGCATAGGCTCGAAAAATAGTTTTAATTAAATGCGCATTGAGTCTGGTAGTATGAATGCCTAGCCAATCCAAGTCATCTCGAGTGAGTTTTGTAACTTTTGACGCCGCCTGGGCATATTCTCGCGCGGCATATCCCCCACCAGTAATGATTGCAAATTTTTTGCCTTTCTTAATTTCTGAGACTATCAACTCACGAAACTTTTTCAAAAACTGCCAATCGATTCTTTTTGGAACAATTAGCGAACCACCAAGGGATATAACTATAATTTCTTTTTTATCAATTAACATAATTTTAGATTAATTTTCAATTTTAAGTTTTCAATTTTCAATCAATTTCCAATTTATAAATTTAAAAATTCAATGAAAATTGTGAATTGAAAATTTTTCAATTCTTAAACGATTTATTTTATGCAGTTCTTATCTGCTAAGTATCCTCTTGATTCTGCCTCAATTTTCGAAGAAAAGCAAACTCGATTTTCGGGGTTTATATTCTTGGCATAACGGCAAGTCGGCAAATGATATTTATTGGAATTTTTTGACCCTACAAAGGCGCAATCTTTAGGTTGTTCAATAGCACTATTTTCACTCTTTTTCGCCTCAGAAGGCAAATTTTGGCTTTGTGAGACACCACAAACAGCCTGATTGTTGTTATCGGCCGGCTTTTCAATAATAAGCGGATTTTGAGCCATTTTTTGGCTTTTCAAAACTCCCCCTTCAAAAGAAATTACGGCGACTAAAATAAAGCCCAGAATGAGAATTATCTTATATTCATATTTTTGCCAAAAATCTTTAGTTTTTGCTTTTATGACGTTTTTCTCCATAGCTGTTGACATTATAGCACAAATAAAGTAAGATTATTTAAGTAATAATAAACAATTTAGTAATTCAATTATATGGCTCATCGTAAAGCAGGTGGTTCCACTCAACTGGGACGAGATTCAATTTCGAAAAGATTAGGTGTGAAAAAATTTGCGGGAGAAAAAGTCGCTCCGGGACAAATCATTATCCGCCAACGGGGAACAAAATTCCGACCAGGCAAGGATGTTAAGCGCGCGGAAGATGATACTCTTTTTGCATTGAAAGAAGGAGTAGTGAAATTTACCGCCAAGAAAGTTCGAAAATTTACTGGCAAAATGATTTCAAAGAAATTTGTTTCTGTGGAATAGACACGAACACAACTAATATAAACTAAAAAAGCGAACCCCTTAACTGGTTCGCTTTTTTTATTCGTGTTTATTGTTTTTTATTCGCGACAATTCGCGAGTGACTAGCTTTTATAAATTCAAGAAACAGTGGATGTGAATTAATTGGATCGGTTTTGAATTCTGGATGAAATTGAGCCCCCAGAAAAAATAGATGTTTGGTTTTTGGTAGCTCGGCTATTTCCATTAGTTTTCCGTCCGCTGATTTTCCAGAGAAAACCAAACCGGCTTTTTCTAATCTTTCAATATACTCTGGATTAACTTCCCAGCGATGTCGGTGACGTTCTGAAATCTTGTTTTTCCCATAAGCCTTATAAGCTAGCGTTCCTTTTTTAAGGACAGCTGGATAAGCGCCAAGTCGCATCGTAGCTCCAAAATTATGATCCGCTAGATTCTTCTTTTGTTCTGGCATAATATCAATTACTGGATTTTTTGTTTTTCTGTCGATTTCTGTGGTATTAGCATCTTTCAGACCCAAAACATTTCTAGCATATTCAACCACAGCTAATTGCATTCCGTAACAAAGTCCAAAAAAAGGAATCTTGTTTTCTCGCAAAAATTTAATTGCTTCTATCTTTCCTTCAATTCCACGCGAACCAAACCCACCAGGAATAATTACGCCATCATAATTTTTCAATTCTTCCAATTTTTCCGGCTCTTTTTCAAAAGCTTCACTATTGACCCAACTTATTTTTGGTTTCAATTGAAGTTTATAAGCAGCATGTTTTACTGCTTCAATCACACTAAGATATGCATCAGAAAGTACGAAATCACCTGTGCCAAAATATTTTCCCACTATCCCAATCTTCACTTCTCCCTTTGGATTTTTAATTTTCTCTAAAAGATCATACCATTTTTTCAAGTCGGTTTTCTTGTATGGCAGACCTAATTTCTTGAGAAGCAACCGACTCAAGTCATCCCGTTCAAAATTTATTCCAACTTCATAGATACTCTCAATATCCGGAGCGCTTATTACATATCTTTCTGGAATATTGCAAAACATCGCAATTTTTTCTTTTCTTTTTTGATCAAGTCGAGTGTCACTTCTAGCCACAATCACATCTGGCAAAATTCCAGCGCTGTTGAGTGTTCGCACAGCATATTGAGTTGGCTTGGTTTTCATTTCTCCCACTTTGGAAGGAATTGGCAAATAACTCACCATCACAAACAATACATCATCTGGATGTTTTATCTTCATCATTCTAGCCGCTTCTAGAAAAAGGATATTTTGATATTCTCCAACCGTTCCGCCAATCTCAATCATAGTCACATCCGAGTCAGCTTTTTTGGAAGCTTTTTCTATTCTTTCAATAACTTCCATCGGAATATGTGGCACAACTTCTACGCATTTTCCGTTATATTCAAGATTTCTTTCCTTATGAATTACTGTTTCATACACCCTGCCAGTTGTCATATAATTATCACGAAGTAAAGTGATGCCCAGAAATCTTTCATAATTTCCCATGTCTTGATCTGTTTCATCACCATCATCCAAAACAAAAACTTCTCCGTGTTCAGTTGGGTTCATTGTGCCGGCGTCAACATTGATATAGGGATCAATTTTTATAGCCGTCACATTAAATCCACGCGCTTGAAGAATCGCGCCAATAGCTGAAGTAGTTATCCCCTTTCCCACTCCACTCATCACACCCCCAACAACAAAGATATATTTTCTGTTTTTCATGATTTCTCTACGAATTACGAATTAGTACGAATGTACGAATTACGAATCGTTTTAAAGAATTAATCCTAAACAAAGAGTCGCTAAAACGCGACCCCTAAAAAAAATAATTTATTAAAAATACTTAACCAACTACTACACCCCTTTTACTTCTAATTTAATTTTTTCTCTTATTTCTTCTGACAACTTTATTTCAATTTCATATTCCCCCACCTTCTTTATTGCCTGTTTAATTATAATTGAATTTTCCAAAATGTTCAAGCCTTCTTTTTCCAGGGCTTCTTTGATGTTTTTGACTGTTATTGACCCAAAAAGCTTACCTTTTTTTTCCTTAGCTTCAATAGTAATTTTTTTGTCTTTCAGAGTGCTAGCTAAATTTCTCAACCTTTCTGTTTCAGCTATTTTGTTTTTTTGTTCTTTTTCTTTTTGTGATTGAAAAAATTTAATTGTATTCTCCGTTGCAACGCCCGCTAATTTTTTGGGAAGCAAAAAATTTTGTGCATACCCTTCCGCCACATCTTTCACATCCCCCTTCTTCCCCAAACTTTTTATATCTTGTAATAATATTATTTTCATATAATTAAAATTTATTTAACAGAATTAATTTTTTCCTTAATTATTTCCATTGCCTTATCTAGTTGCGGATCACGTTTGTTTTTGTAGTCATCATTAGTCATTTTTACTTCTACATCCGGAGAAATTCCTTTTTCCATGATGTAATCACCTTTGGGGGTGAGCCATTTTGCAACCGTAATTTTCACGCTTGAACCACCAGGAAGATCCATAAGTTGCTGAACGCTACCCTTGCCGAAAGTTTTGTCACCGATTAACGTCAGCTCACGATTGTCCTTCAGGGCTCCTGCCAAAATTTCTGAAGCACTGGCACTGCCTTCGTTTATGAGAACTACCATCGGAATTGAACTTAATTTATCTCCGCCAATTGTATATAAACTATCTTTCTTGCCAGCATTATTTTCTTCCAATACTACAACACTACCCTTGGCTATCATGCGACTGGCTACTTTTATTGATTTATCCAAAAGACCACCTGGATTATCACGTAAATCTAAAATTATTCCCTTGCTTTTTTGGGCAATTATCTTATTCATTGCCGAATTAAATTGCACATCCACATCATCAGAAAATTTTATTATTTTAAGATACGCGATATCGTCATCCTTAAATTCAACTTTAGCACTATCTAATTTTATAGTTTCTCGAATTACTATTATCTCGGTAGTTTCTTGATCGCCATTATGCAAAATCGTGAGCTTCACCTGTGTTCCCTTTTTACCTCTTATTAAATCTACTGCTTGATCAATTGTTAGCTCCAATGATGATTTTTCATCAATTTTCAAAATTTT
>JBAZSS010000010.1:1094-33969 GCA_041662285.1 Parcubacteria group bacterium | reverse complement strand
GTGTGCTCTTCCGATCTGGAAGACTATTTGGAAGTTGGCCAAATTGTTCCAGTGCGCGTCAAAACAATTGACGACCAAGGAAAAATAAGTCTCACTATGAAAAATGTGAATAAGGAATAATATGCGTGTCATCCTCGCACCCGCTTTGCGAGTATAAACTCCTGCGGGGATCTAGTGTAAAAACTTAATACTTTGCGACTAGATTCCTGTTTCCACAGGAATGACATAATAAAAAAAGCGGAGGTGATGCAATAATCACGCTCCGCTTTTTGTTGCTCATAAAAATCCCATTTCCCAAATTTTTAAATCTATTGTAAAATATAAGTAGCAAGAAACTTAACTTAAAAAAACAAAATGTTTGGAAAAAATTCAGCGGTATCAAATAATCCGCAAAATAAAAATTTAACGACTGAAGAGAAAATAAATCTTAGTGAAGACAATTTCAAATTGGAAGATTTTCCAATTCATACTATGAAAGAAGATCTGAAGGAATTGCAAAATCACTCAATTAAAAAAGAAACTCCCATTGAAAATATCGAACCTAAAAAAACATTTTCTTTCGACGCAAAAACACAAAATGTTTCTCCAGAAAAAAATGGACCATTCTTTCGTCCAGAACCTCCAAAAAATCAAGAAAAACCAGCTAATTATGCACCTAAAATTGCCCAAACAAAAAGTGACCCGATATATTTTGATGAATCCGTGGAGCTTCCAAAAAAAATAGCTGTTGAAACACCAAGAGAAATTCCAACACCTGTGCCAAGACCAATTAGTGTTCCGAGAGTTGAAGAAAAAATAAATATCTCTCCAAAAGAAATGCCAAAAATTCCGCAACCCACTATGCAAAAAACTTTTCAAGAAACTCCAAAAAAAAATATTACCAAACCACATCACGGCATTGGCAAAGCAGTTGCCATTGCAATTGTGATTTTTGTTATTCTAATTGCTAGCGCTGGTGGATATTATTTTTGGATGACTCGCATATCCGTTCCATCCCAACAAGATATTGTCATCAAAGAACCAGAAACAACATTGCCAGAAGAAACACTACCAGAAAAAACAACACCGATCCCAACTCTTTCCTCTCAAAACTCCAACTATCTGCAAATCAATCTAACTCAAGCCAACACTGAAAATCTTCAGCAAACACTAAATGAATATAAAGCCAAAGTTTTGGCGACTAATGAAATAGGAGTTTTTGAATTTCTAATAACTGACGAAACAAACACCCCTGTCACTTTTCAAGATTTTGCCACAACACTTGGCATAAACCTAACGCCGGCAATATCCGCTCAAATCGGCCAAGACTTCAGCCTTTATATTTATAATTACGGCGACAAAACAAGATTTGGATTACTTTTGACTGTACTAAATGACAATTTCATGAAAACCGCCCTCACAAAAGAAGAAAAAAGTCTTCCAATTAGCTTATCCCCACTTTATCCGACTATAACTGCGCCTGCTATAAGTACTTTTTCCTCTGCCACATACAAAAATCATACTGTCCGCTATACAAATATCACCTCAGCAGATGATTATGCCATAGATTATGCGATTATTGGGAATAAACTAGTCATTGGCACTACTAAAGCCACCCTATTTTCAAGTTTAGATCGATTATCTGAATAACCTGTGGATAACTCAACAAAAACAAGAGATTTTATTTAAAAACCAGCTGTTTTTATTTTTAAAAAGCAAAGAGAATAAAAATTATTCAAAAAACATCATTTAACCGCATAAATAATAGTTTTTTTAATTATTATTCATGCGAAGAATTGACTTTTCTCATTTTTTTTGATATAATAGTTATATTGAACATTAAAAACTTGCACAGCTGTATGGCAGAATAGTTTTCAATCGTAATTTCCCCCTATTTACGATTGAAAACTATTCTGCTGTCCAAGTATTCCTGCCAACGCGCAGGAGTCGCTCCAAGATTTCTGACCTTGGAGACCCAAAACAAAAACAAAAATTGGTGTGTCCACTTGAGATTATAAATCAAACTATAATTTCAAGCGGACACATCATAAAAATTTTTATTAAAATAAAAACAAAAAATAAAAATTCGTTCTTTAAATCCAAAGGCTTTATGCCAGAGGATGGCAGGAGAAGAGTATTCAAAAAAAGTCAGAAGAATACTAAAAACGGCATGTATATAAAATACATGTGCACAATAACAAACAATGCCTCTCACCCGGGGCTAGAATGTTTCAGTGTCGCATGTTAATACATGACAAACACTGGGGCGTTTAGCTTATTATATTTATTTTTGGGCTTTAAACGCCCCGGTTACCATACCTAATGCGTAATCGGGCGGGTGAAATTAGAGGATTTTATTATTTTGTTAGATTTTAGAGGCACCTAGGAAGGGTGTTTTTTGTTGCCTCTTTACGAATTACGAATTTTGTACGAATATACTAATATAAGCAAAATAGAATTAGTATATTAGTATTTGATTAGTAATTAGTAAAGAAAGAATTTATGTTAGCACCAAAACAAAACTTAGGTTTTCTTGGCGAAGATGCCGCCGTCAAATTTCTGCAAAATAATGGCTACAAAATTTTGGATCGCAATTTTCAAAACAATCTTGGCAGAAGATTGGGAGAAATTGATATTATCGCCAAAGAATTAAGAAATGGTGAAATTGTTTTTGTGGAAGTAAAGACTAGAGACTACGAAAAATACAAAAATACCCTACCAGAAGAGAACATCACCAGCGCCAAACTCAGAAAACTCAACAAAATTGCCAATGTTTATCTGCGAATCAAAAATCTAAACAATGAGCCCTACCGCTTTGACGCAATTTCTGTTTGGATCAACGCCGAAACAAAAGAAGCCAAGATAAAGCACATTCCCAGCCTCTAATAGACACCAAACTTTTTCTCTGCTAAAATTGTATTATAGAAAAGTATTAACTCTTAAAAAAAATTCTATGGCACTGGATCAAAAAACGTTAGATGAATTGAAGGCTATGCTTCTTCGAGAAAAAGAAGATTTAGAAAAAAATTTAGGACGAATCGCAAAACCAATAAACAAAGAAGAAGGTGATTATGAAACTTCCTTTGAGGAACTTGGGACTGACAAAGATGACAATGCTACAGAAGTTGACCAATATTCCCAAAACCTATCAGTAGAAAATTCTCTGGAAAAACAACTGCAAGATGTTCTTGATGCTTTGGAAAAAATGGAAAAAGGCACTTATGGAAAATGTGAAAATTGCGACAAAGATGTTCCGCTGGAAAGACTGCGTGTCAATCCAAGCGCGCGGGTTTGTCTAGACTGCTAAATGCGAATAGTCGCGAATGTTAAAACGAATTATCACGAATTAAAATGCAAAAAAATAAATTCTTTTATCTTTTATCATTTTTATTTTTACTCTCACTTGATCAGATTTCAAAATATATCATCCGCACTAAAAGCGGATTTTATATTTGCAACGAAAATTTGGCTTTTGGATTAAAATTTAATTATTTTTTTATTATAATAGCATTTGTATTTTTAATATTTTTTATTTATCATTTAAAATTGAAAATTGAAAATTTTAAAGTAATACCATCTATTTCATTTTTGTTAATTTTATCAGGAGCAATAGCTAATATAATCGACAGACTCTATTTCGGTTGTGTCATTGATTTTATCGATCTAAAATTCTGGCCCGTCTTTAACTTCGCTGATATTTATATTACAATAGGAATAATAGCAATACTAATAATGACAATGAACAAAGAGCAATGATCAATAAATATAATTATTTCGTTTTTATTGTTCACTGATCACTGATTATTGATCACTGATATTATGTCTTCAAAAGTTTTTTCGGCTGCGACCATTGGTCTCAAAAGTGAAATTGTAGAAGTGGAAGCGGACACAGTTTCCGCCGGTCTTCATCAATTTAATATTGTTGGACTGCCCGACACTGCCATCAAAGAATCCAGAGATCGTGTGAGTGCAGCCATTCGAAATTCTGGCTTCTTACCACCGCATCGCGCTGGACGCGTCACTGTCAATTTAGCTCCCGCCGATCTCAAAAAAGAAGGACCCATTTATGATCTGCCAATTGCCCTTGGTTTTCTTTTGGCCACCGATCAATTATCTTTTGATTTCAAGGATAAAATATTTTTGGGCGAATTGTCACTTGATGGGAAAGTACGCGGGGTCAAAGGAGTGCTTCCGATGGCAATGTTAGCCAAAGAAAAAAACATCAAGGAATTATATATTCCCAAAGACAATGTCGGTGAAGCTTCGGTCATTTCTGGCGTGGAAATTTTTGCAGTATCCACCCTCATCGAACTTATCGATCATCTTTCTGGGGAACAAAAGATTGTCCCGGCGGAAAAAATAAATTTGGAAGAACTTTTTTCCTATGATGATTATCTCGTGGATATGTCGCATGTTCGCGGGCAAGAACATGCTAAGCGCGCCCTGGAAATTGCGGCTGCCGGAGGACACAATGTGATTTTGAACGGTCCTCCCGGAAGTGGCAAAACACTTCTTGCCAAAACTATGTCTTCAATTTTACCCAAACTCACCATTCCCGAAGCCCTGGAAGTGACAAAGATATTTTCCATTGCGGGACAGCTCAAGCGCTCCGACTCACTCATCACTAAACGTCAGTTTCGCTCTCCACATCATAGCGCTTCTTCAGTTTCTTTGGTTGGTGGAGGAACTTTCCCGCGCCCCGGAGAAATTAGCCTTTCGCATCGTGGAATTCTTTTTCTTGATGAATTCCCTGAATTTTCTCGCTCAGTTTTGGAAAATTTGCGTCAACCATTAGAAGATGGAGTAATAACAATTTCTCGCGCCCAAGGCACTATGGAATTTCCAGCGAGATTTACTTTGGTTGCTGCTATGAATCCATGTCCTTGTGGCAATGCCACCGATCCGGAAAAAACTTGTGTCTGCAATCCAGCTTCAATCATAAAATACCAACGAAAAATTTCCGGACCGATTATGGATCGCATCGATCTCCATGTCGAAGTCCCGCGCATTAAATTTGAAAAACTTTCCGAAGATGCAACCTTAGGAGAAAAATCTTGCGACATTCGAGTTCGCGTCGAAAAAGCTCGCGCTATTCAAAAAGAAAGATTTTCTGGATCTCAAACTATTTCCAACAGTGAAATGGGTAGTGAACAAATCAAAAATTTTTGCAAGCTTTCTCCTGAATCACTGGAATTGATGAAAAGCGCCGTTTCCAATTTTCACCTGAGCGCCCGCGCCTACTATCGCATAATCAAAGTCGCCCGCACTATCGCCGATCTTGGACTTGCCGAAAAAATTTCCCCCGCCCACATCGCCGAAGCTTTGCAATATAGATTTAAGACAGAATAACAAATAGATTGTACTTTTTCTCTTTTCAGTTTAGAATTGATAGGAAATGATACCAAAAAAATCCAAAAAAAGAAGAGTTTTGTCAATATTTATCGTACTTTTAGGTCTTTACGGTATTTTTTATTTTTTTCTTAAAACTCCTAATCGAGTTCTAAACATTGAAAATTCCCAAAAAATAATCTCCTTGAATGACAACGGCTTGGTTTTTGAAACTTCAACCTCCACTAATTCAATTTCTGATCTTCTCAAAGAAAAAAACATAAAACTAAATGAGCACGATCAAATTATTCCAGAAATTAACGCTAGGATTTTTTCCAGATCAAAAATTGAAATTCAAAGAGCAGCCAAGATAAAAATTGAGGTTGATGGAAAAACAATTGAAACTTATGCGCTGGGAAAAAACATTGGCGAAGCATTGAAAGAAAATAATATTATTCTCACGCGTCTAGACAAAACTGAACCGCGCCTTACTTATCCGGTAGAAAATAATTCCACAATTATTGTCACTCGAATTAACATAGAAGAAAAAACAGAGAAAGAAGATATTGATTTCAAAACAATTCAAAAAACTGACTCTAAGCTTAGTTGGCGAGAGAAAAAAATTGAAACGGCTGGAGTCAAAGGAGTCGAAGAAATAGTTTACAAAATAACATATAAAAATGGCAAAGAAATTTCTCGGATAAAACTTTCTCAAAAAATATTAACTGAACCCGTCACTCAAATAGAAGTCCAAGGAACTTATATGAAGCTGGGTGGAGCTGCTAAAGGACAAGGAACCTGGTATGCTTATAAGGGCGGAATGTTTGCCGCTTCAACTACCATCCCTAAAGGAAATTATGCTAAAGTGACTAATACTGCCAATGGCAAATCTATTGTGGTGCAAATCAATGATTATGGACCACAAGGAAAAGGGCGTATAATTGACCTAGATAAGGTGGCTTTTGCCAAAATTGCAAGTCTTGGCGCTGGAGTAATTGGGGTGAAAGTCGAAGAAGTATTGAACTAACACAGAAGAACACAGAAAATAACAGAACGACACAGAGAAATTCTGCGTTATTCTGTAAACTTCCGTGTTATTCTGTGCCTAAATTATGAAACCAAAAAAATCCTTGGGACAAAATTTTTTAAGAGATACCGATGTTTTAGAAAAAATAATTGCATCGGCTGATTTGAAGCCGACTGATTTAGTAGTTGAAATTGGACCGGGAGAAGGAGTGCTCACAGAAAAATTATTCAAGAATGCTGGCAAAGTTTTGGCCATTGAGGTTGATGGGGTTCTGGCTAATAAATTAAAAAAACAATACAAAAATAGTAAAAAAATAGAAATAATAGATGCTGATATTTTAAAAATAAATTTACCAGAAATAATAAAAAATAATAATTTTCAAAAATATAAAGTCGTTGCAAACATTCCATATTATATTACTTCACCCATCATTCAACTTTTTTTAGAAACTGAGTTTCCGCCAAGCGAAATGATTTTGATGGTGCAAAAAGAGGTAGCAGAAAGGATTTGTGCGCAAGCGGGACAAATGAGTATTCTAGCTGTAAGTGTTCAATATTATGCCAAGCCGGAATTGTTATTTTATGTTGACAAAAAAAGTTTTTTTCCAGTGCCTGAAGTGGACAGTGCAGTGATTAAAATATCAAAGATCCATCGTGGAAGCTCAGCTTCCATTATGGAAGCTGAGCTTCCAAAAACAAAACATTTTTTTCGCATTGTTAAGGCTGGATTTTCCGCTAAAAGAAAAACACTGGTCAATAATTTATCCGCTAGTCTCAAATTAAATAAAAAAGAAGTGGAAGAAAAATTGAAAAAAATTGGCATAAATTCAAATCAAAGAGCACAAGAATTGAGTGTGGAAGATTGGAAGAAACTCTCCTTGTCATTCCCGTACCCGCTTTCGCGAGCATAAACTCCAGCGGGAATCTAGTGAATAAGCTTTATGAAATTTTTAAGTCTTTGCAATAAATTAAACTTTGCGACTGGATCCCCGCATTCGCGAGGATGACAAAAACATCAGAAAAACAAAACCCTCACCATAACTAATCCATAGATAAAAATATCGAATAGAACCGGCCAGAATAGTTGGCGCGGTTTTATTTTATCCGACACTACAATTAGAAAAGCAATCGTACCAAAAATAAGCGCCCACCAAAAAAGACGTAGTTCATTAAGAAGAAAAACGCTAAGCATAAAAGAAATAAACAAGTTCATTGCCACAATCAGGCGCGCCTTTTTTTCTCCAAAAATAACTGGCAATGTCCAAACATTATCCCGAGCATCTCCCGTAATATCTTTGAAATCCTTAATCGGAAGACAAATTGTGCCCGAGATAAGCATCAAAAAAATAATTCGAAGAGATAATGAATAGATAGTTTGATTATCCGACATCAGAATATAGCCCAAAAATAAAATCATTAGCAGTGCCACGGAACTTACAAATGTTCCCACGATGGGAAATTTTTTAAGACGAAATGGAGGAGCAGAATATGCCCAAGCAATTATCTGATAGACAATAATTAGCACCATAAAAGAAAAGCCCACTGAAAGCGTGCCAATAACCGAAAGAAGAAAAAAAAGCCAAGCTAAATGAGTATATTCATCTCGCATAAAAATTCTTTTTTGTAGTGGTCGTTCAGGATTAGAAACAGAATCTATGGCAAAATCATTGAGATCATTGACCACAACTGATGCGAGCCAGGCCAGCCAAATACTAATAAGCACCACCAAAACGACCAAAATAGAAAATAAATCAAACCGCGAATTCTGTGGATAATTCAAAGCTCCAATAGCCATTCCGACAAAAAAAAGTCCGCTATGATAGGCTAACTGTGGAAAACGAGCATTTTTCCAAACTGCGATGAATTTTTGACGATCAATCCGCCAAAATAAAAGCGCGAGCAGAGCAATTAGCAAAATAAAGTAGATAAAATCTAAGCGATAAGCCACTGCATATTTGAAATTTTGGAAATCCACTCCTAATATCTTGTTAGGTGAACCAAAAAATTCAAAGATTTCAAAAGATTTTATTTCAAAAAAACTCTTCTTTGGAAAAATGAGATTATAGCCATAATAGAAAAAAGAAGGAAATCCTCCCATAAAGAACAACATTGAATAAATTATGATAGCACCACCTATTGTCTTGAGATAGCTTTTCGTCCTAAGCCAAATCAAGAAAGTTAACAATAAAATGACTCCTAGAAAGGTTATTTTGGTCCCAAAATAAACAATAGCACTGGGTAAATGTCCAAAAACAGTCCGATATTGAAGCCACAATTCAGATGGAGAGCTAAAAAGGTAGAAACTCCAATAAGCCTCTCCTCCGGTTTTAATTATGTCAATAAGCGGAGGAAGAGGAACCAAAAGCAAAGATGAAATAAATATAAAGGATAGTTTTTGTGGTTTTATTTTCAAAATAAGGCTCAATATAAGCCAGATGAGGATTATTGTCAAAGAGAAAAAATAAAAGCTTTGCACATATTCAATTACGACTTCATATGGCAAAATTGGCTTAGCTAAAGCCAAAAACTGCTCAATAAAAATCCTAATAAAAATAATACTCAAAAAAGCCATTATCCAAGACAAAAGACTAGCTTTTTTTTCAAGCAAATCATTCAAGAAATTTTCTATTTTTTTCAGTTTATTCATAAGTTATAAATATTCGCATGTGCGCATTCGTAGTGCGCTATTCGCATACCTAATCTAGCAAATAATTTTGAAAAAGTCTATTGACAATAATATTTATAAAAACTTATCCACACCCTAGAATTTGTTTTAAATTTTTCTTTTTTGTGGTATAATTTATTTGCAATTATGAAACTAAAAAATATCAACGCAACCCTACTTATACTAGTGAGCTTATTGTGTTTAAGCTTGGCTTTTTTTGTGAGCGCCACTGAAAATTCCAATGGGACAAAAAATATTTTTCTCGACTCTGATCAAGATGGTCTCACTGACGCCGAAGAAAAAACCTATGGCACTGACGCAAAAAAAGCGGACACGGATAATGATGGATATTCTGATGGCGCTGAAATAAAAGCAGGTTATGACCCACTAAAAAAGGCTCCAGGAGATAAACTCACCACTTCTCCCGTTCCAGCTGTTAAAGGAGAAAGCATCACCAACAAAGAAAAAAAACAAAATCTAACTGAACAAGTAGCCCAAAAAATATCCACCATAACTAGTCAAGCTGGAACAGACGATCAAGAAGTTGGTATGGAAGAAATTCAAACTCTCTTGGATTCAGTTATGAATGGCGAGAGTTTCAAAAATGAACTGCCAGAAATTTCCAAAGATTCGATAAAAATTCTAAAACAAAATTATGGAAATTTAAGCAAAGAAAAATCCAAGGAAAAAATGAAAGAAGATGTCACAAATTATTTCGTTTCCATTCTCTATATTTTCACCAGCAATTCTCCAAAACCCCTGACTTCTGCTTCTGACACAAATGCTGTGATAAATCAAGTTGTCACGCAAATTTCCACTTCCCTAACTTCCGGTGATCCATCTAATCTTGCTGACCTTAGTCAAAGCGGAGGAAAAATTTATGAACAACTAAAAGAGGTAAGCGTTCCAGAGGATATGGTTGACACTCAAATAAAAGCTTTGCAATATGGTCTTTATGCCCAAGAGTTGAAAAATCTAATCAAAATTGACCCAGCTGATCCATTGTCAAATTTGGCTAATTATTCAAAAATTGCCACTTTTGTGCAAAGTCTAAATAGTTTTTATGATGAAATACAAAACAAAATGAATGATTATGGCATTGATTCAGAAAATGTTCAAAATAAACTAAATGACAAGGGCATTAGCACAGATATTTTTGAAAAATAAAAGCATTCCAATGAATTTGAGCAAAAATAAAATTGCAAAAAAAATAATCATGACAGTTTTTTCACTGATGTTTTTTTGCTTTATTGGCACACCAAAAAGCCAGGCTGCGTGGATTCCTGGGCTTGATCCGGCTATCACAGAAGGATTGATGATGATAGATGAGATGATAGATGGACTTATGGTTGGCACATTGAAACAACAAGCTGTTATGATGCTGAGCATTCAAGTTGATTCCTTGGCCGGAAGAGGTTCCGGTGGACAAGCGACTTTCATTGTCAACTGGCAAAACTTTCTCATCGATGAACCACAAAACGAAACCAATCTTTATATGAATGACTATATCAGTCAAATGACTCGCGGGAGAAATTCTTCCTCTCTCTATTCCACTGAAGGATTTTCCGGTCCCGCCAACTATGGCGCTCAACTTGGACAAGTCGCAAGTGTTTTGGGTGGTGCTAAACAACAAAGACTAACCTATGAGGGCGATCCGTCTCAAATGCTTCAGAGTGGCAATTTCAAAAATATGGAACTCTATCTTTCCGGCGTCAATAATCCTTGGGGTTTCAATATCGCCGTCCAAAGCGAACAACAAAGAGTTCTGGAAAACAGAAGAACTCTCGCTATGGCTAGAAGTCAGGCCGGTGGAGGATATCTTGGCGTCCCTGGATCTTCCCCTGGAACAGAGTCTATGCCCGGAAGCACAGTTGGCGCGATGATGAACAGCAAGCAAACTATGCCGGATCGAATTTTAGAAGCTGCTTCCAGCATTCCGGAAGTCGCCACTGCCCTTGTCACACAAATGATTAGCCGATCAGTTATGCAAGGATTTGTGAGTGTTCGCTCCAAAACCGCCAAAGCCACCGCTGGCGTGACCAAATATACCAGCGCGACAAATCAAGCCATGAATACATATGGACCAGCGGCGAGATTTGGAGTGGACGCTGCGAAATCCGGCCAGCAAACTGCCAATGATATATTATTACCGTCGTTATAAAATAATGTAGAGGCGCGATTTATCGCGACTAAAGCATCGTCAATATAAGACAAAAGACATAACAAACACAAGACGCGATAAATCGCGTCTCTACAGAAATGAAACAAAAATCAACAACAACCAAATTTATATTAGTAATTATTTTTTGCCTAGTGCTTGGTTTTGGGTTTGGGAAAGGGGAGAAGGCGGAGGCGGCTGTTGTAGATAAAGGTTATTGTTATTGTTTTAAAGAAAATGATTCTACTCCATATACTTCTCCAAACTCAGATAATACTTATACTAAAAATTCTTGCGATACGGCTTGTCAGGGACTAGGTTATCATGACGGCATGGTAACAGATAAAAGCCCCGAAAAAGTTAACTTTGTAGGAGGAATATCTAAGGGCAAGAAAGCGAGCGGTCCTGATTCTTGCTCTGGCGCTGGTGAATGGAAAGATAATTTTATAAATTGTCTACTTCTTACCATTCTAAACCTAATGGTTTCGTTGCTTCAATTATCCACAGCTCTTTTTGAATGGATAATGGCTCCGGAAAATATAACTTCCGTTATTGGTAATGATGTGATTTATTCTGCTTGGGGAACTGTTCGCGATGTGCTTAATGTATCTTTCATTATGTTTTTGCTTTTTTCCGCCTTCGCCACGGTTTTTCAAATTGACAAATATAGTTATAAAAATATTCTAAAAACTCTTGTGATTATGGCACTTCTCGTCAATTTTAGTTTTCCCATTTCTCGCTTCATCATTGATGTCTCTAATATGATGATGTATTATTTTGCCAGCGCTCTAGGAATGGACGCAGGAAAAACAGTTATTGGTTTTGCTGATGCAACCGGCTTACCAGAAATAATTTATAGTGGAGGAATTGGCAATGCTAGCACGACTGCTCTTTTCACTGCCGTTATATTTATTTTTATCTTTGCTGTTACTGTTTTGACCATCACAGTTCTCTTTGTCATTCGTACTATAGCCTTGGCAATTTTGATTATTTTTTCCTCTTTGGCTTTTGTTGGCACCGCTATTCCACCATTAGCTTCCTATGCCTCTGATTGGTGGAGCAAGCTTTTCAAATACGCTTTTTTTGGACCAATAATGCTTTTTATGATTTATATTGCTTCAACACTAATGACTGCACTTGCAAAATCGGGTATGAGCTCCATGAAAGACATTGCCACAGATCAATCTGGTGATCCAGACACAATCGCGGCTCTTTCTTTTTTTGTCATCCCAATCGTCATTCTCTGGATGGGTCTCGGCATCGCCCAATCAATGAGCATCGCTGGCGCTGGCGCAGTCGTCGGCAAAGCGCAAGGGTTTATGAAGGGGGCGGGGAAGTGGACAGTCCGTGCACCATTTAAATATACTGGAGCTACTGGAACTTACAAAAAATTCAGTGATGATTTCAAAAAAACTGGAAAATTATTTGGTAAAAAAATTCCTCTTATGGGAACTAATCCAAGGGAAGAAAGAGAAGAAAGATTGGCTGGCTTTATGAGTGGTGGAAGAAAAGGATACAAAGATGCCTCTCAAAATATAAAGAATAAAAAAATTGCTGAAGCTGTTGACAAAAATAAAAAGGAAGATAAAAGTAAAATTCAACTTGAAAATGAACTTACATCAACAAATGAAGCAACTAAAATGGCGGCTGCGCTTACTTTAGCTGAAAAAGGACTCATTAGTGATATAGCTCTTTTGGAAAAAACTCTTAAGGCGGCTGGTTCTGGTCCGAAAGGCGATGAAATCAGAGCAAGGATAACAGATAAGATACCGAAAGATAAATTGAGCGATTTAGTGAAAACTGGAAACGATCTAAAGAGAGTAACCGACTTAGTTGGTGGCTCCGGTAGCACACAATCTGATTCACTAAGAAAAAGATTGAAAGAAGAAAACAATGCTAAAGCTTTAATTGAATATGATCATACTTATGGAGGAAAAACGAAAGCTGAAGCATATAAAGAAAATTTAAAAGGATTGAGTGCTGAAAAAATAGCTAAGCAAAGAGGAGGATTATTATCTGATAATGACTTCCATACTGAGTATTTTTCAACCATAGGTGATCCAGCTTTCATACAAGAAACAGCGAAAAAAATGAATTTGGACGACAGGGCAGACTGGAGAAGAAGACGCATAATTTAATTATCACTATTAATAAAAAATGTTAACCAACACTAAAATTAAAGAATTTTCTTTTTTTTCTCCTATCTTAGTTTCTTCTTCTGAGAATGAATCTATGGATGATTTTAATATGCGTTGGAAAAAATTCGATGATTTATCTGAAGATATTAAAGACAAAATGAGCCTTGCCACAGCAATAATTAAAAGCATCTGTGTTCAATTTAATTTAAATTTTAATCAAGCAACCGTTATATCCAGAAATATAAGAAAATATTATTTTGGAGAAATTCAACTGCAAGATTTTCCGCAGATATTATCCAAAGAAATGAGTGTTGATTTTGCTGTAGCACAAAAAATATCTCAAGAAGTTATCCAAAAAATAATCAACGATAATTCTCAAGAAAAAGCCTACCAAGCCCAGCTGGAAAAACTGACAATCTCCAAAGCCATCGAAAAATTCCCTGAACTCGGCGAACAACTTGTCACTAGCAGTCATATCAAACTCAAAAATTTTCCAGAACCTGTGCGACCATCAATCAACAATTGGCTTTCTGATTATACTTTCAACCTTGGATTTGAATCACACAGCGCCATGGATCGCGGAACATATCTTTTCCGAAATGAAAATGCTAAAGTCCTAAATTCAACTGACCGCGAAAAAATTTCTTATATTTTGAAAGCTTATGATGAAAATTCTCTGGTGGATGTGAATGTAAACACCAAGCAAATAGTTTTCCCAAAACGCGAGCAAGCTAGTTTCAATGGAGGTTCGACCTCCAAAAGGGAGGTCGAACCTCCAAGAGAATTTCCTAATCAAACACCACAAAGAAATATCCAAGAAGTTTATAATTTTCAAAAACAAGAAATAAAACCGAATGATATTTTTGAAAAAGAAAGAATAGCTACTGAAAACAGAAACACTGAAAATATCAATTTCAGTTCTCCACAAAAACTACCCTACGAAAAACAAACAATCCAGCCTATTTCACAACCTCAAAAATCTGCGTCAAATCCTCAACCAATGCGTATTTCCTCGCAAAATCTGCGAAACAGCAACATTCCACCAGGAAACATTGTCAATTTAAAAGACAAACAATAATCATTTACGAAAATACGAATCTAGCGAAAGTACGAATTCGTAATTTAGTTTAATTCGTATTTTCGTAAATAATAAAAATTAACAAAACACACAAAATGCTATTTAATGTGCCACAATTCATCGACATCGAAGACAAGATCGTCGGACCACTGACCGCCAAACAACTTGGCTGGCTTGGAATTGCCGGGGTTTTGCTTTTGATTTTTTGGAGTACGCTGGTTTTTTCCACCTTTCTTCCCGTAGCCATTATCACTTTGGCAATTTTTGGTGCGCTAGCATTCTATCGACCATACAATCAACCGCTTTTGAATTTTCTAATGTCCGGAGTGAACTTTTTTATGAAACCCAAGGTCTATGTTTGGAAACGATTTTATGATAATATGAAAGTAGCTAAAAAAATCCAGAAACCCAAAGAAGAAATTATTGTTAAAAGAAAAGTTTTAGATAATAAAAATTTAGAAGAATTAGCAGAAAGATTAAATAAGAAATAATCCCTCTTAATGTCATCCTCGCGAATGCGGGGATCCAGTGTAGAAACTAAAAGTCCTGAGACTAGATTCCCGCCTACGCGGGAATGACAAAATTATTTATGGAAATACTACACTCAAAAAAACTCTCTACCGAACCATCATCTTCACCCACCCAAAAATATTTGGACGTGGCAGAAGTCAAAGATGATGTGGTCATTTTGAAATCAGGCGCTATGCGCTCGGTTTTGGCTGTGTCGGCAATAAATTTTGACTTGAAATCAACTCAAGAACAGGAAGCAATCATCAATCAATATCAAAACTTCTTGAACTCAGTGGATTTTCCAGTGCAAATACTGGTGAGCTCGCGAAAACTAGATATGCGAAATTATTTTGACTATGTCACTAGCAAAGAAAAAACTCAGCCCAGCGAACTTCTCCGCTTGCAACTGTCCGAATATCGAAGTTTCATCGAACAACTCGTGAGTGGTTCCAATATTATGGAAAAGAATTTCTATCTTATCATTCCGTTTTCTCCAATTGAAAACACTGAAAAAGGCTTTTTTTCCAACATTGGCAGTCTGATGAACCCACAAAAAAATATCATTGAAAAAAATGAAAATTTTGAAACCTACAAAAATCAACTTCTTCAAAGAGTTGATCACATCATCGCCGCTCTTTCTGGAATTGGTTTGCGCATCGCCCCACTCAAAACTGAAGAACTCATCGAACTACTTTTCAATTCATACAATCCGGAAATTTTTAATGCATCAGAGTTAAAAAATGTAGAGAAATTAGAACTACAATAAAACTATGTTTAATTTATTCAAAAAAAATACCAACCCTAAACCCCCAGTCAAAACCAACGAAATTCTTGAGGGTGAAAAATACTACCAAGAAGGTGTTTCGCGTCTCAATGATCTCTTAGCTCCTGCTGCGATAAAAATAATGCCGAGATTTATTCGTGTTGGAGAAACCCTCGCGCAAACTATTTTTGTGGTGGCCTATCCAAGATTTCTCAATAGCAATTGGTTTTCTCCAATCATAAACATCGATTTGCCCATTGATATTTCAATGTTTATCCATCCAATTGAAACTTATGATATTTTGAAAGATCTCAAAAAAAATGCCACCCGAGTTGAATCACAAATTCATATCGAGCAAGAAAAAGGTATGATTCGCGATCCCGCCCTTGAAACTGCCATTCAAGATATCGATGAACTGCGAAGTAATTTGCAACAAGGCACAGAAAAATTTTTCCGCTTTGGGCTCTATATCACCGCTTACGGCGAAAACGAAAAAGAACTTTCTGATATCACTCGTTCCATCGAAGCTATCTTGGAAGCTCAGTTAGTTTATGTCAAACCAGCTATTTTCAAATCTGAACAAGGATTCAATTCAACATTACCGCTGGCTAATGATGAACTAGACATAGGTTCCAGCATGAACAGCGCTCCGCTTTCCACGACTTTTCCTTTTGTTTCTTCTACACTATCTTCCAATGAGGGAATCCTTTATGGAATAAATCGCCACAACAACAGTTTGATCATTTTCGATCGTTTCAAAATGGAAAATGCTAATATGGTAGTTTTTGCTAAATCTGGCGCTGGAAAAAGTTATACCATAAAATTGGAAGTGCTTCGCTCGCTTATGATGGGAACTGATGTGATCATTATTGACCCAGAAAATGAATACAAGCATCTTTGTGAAACAGTGGGTGGAACTTTTATAAAAATTTCTCTCAATTCCAACAATCACATCAATCCTTTTGACCTTCCTCACATCAAAGAAGATGAAGATCCGGAAGATGTATTGCGCAATAATATTGCCAATTTGCTTGGGCTTTTGCACATTATGCTTGGCAACATTACTCCAGAAGAAGATTCAATTCTTGGACGAGCCATCAAGGAAACTTATGCTGTTCGAGATATCTCAGCCGAAACTAATTTCAATTCTCTCACCAAAGAATCCTATCCAACTATGTCCGACCTCTACCAAATTCTTCGTAGTATGGATGGCGGAGAAAGCTTGGCTATTCGAATGGAAAAATATACGGAAGGAATTTTTTCCGGTTTTCTAAATAACGTCACCAATGTAGTTGTTGACAATCCAATGATGGTTTTCAATATCCGCGATATGGAAGAAGAACTACGACCAATTGCCATGTATATGGTAATGCAATTTATCTGGAATGAAATGCGCACAAACCTCAAAAAAAGAATTGTTTTGGCGGATGAAGCTTGGGTAATGATGAAATATGACGACGCTGCTTCATTTCTTTTTGGAATTGCAAAACGGTGTCGAAAATACTATACCGGACTCACGACTGTCACTCAAGATGTTAACGACTTTTTGAGCTCCCGCTATGGCAAAGCCATTGTCACTAATTCCTCCATTCAACTACTCTTGAAACAATCACCCGCAGCCGTGGATGTTATCAGTGAAACATTCTATCTCACAGACCAAGAAAAATTCCTGCTTTTGGAATCTAATGTGGGAGAAGGAATTTTTTTCGCCGGCACCAACCACGTTGCCATTAAAGTGGTAGCTTCCTATTCAGAAGACCAGAATCACTACCGATCCAGCGCAAATGCTGGAAATTGAAAGAGCCAAGAAAGAGTTTGATGAAGAATAAGTTATGAATTACGATCACAAAAAAAAAGAAAATTTTGAGGCTACGAAACAACAAGATCGGCAAAAAGAAGTTGAGAAAAAAGAAGAAGTGAAGAAAAATAATCCGCCCGTTAGCCAACCTAAACAAAAACCGACTAAAAAAACTTCCCGCTTTTCTCAAATTAAAAAATCCGATCCGGTTTTTGCTATCGCGCTCGTCGCTGCTGGACTAAAGGATTTACTAGATCTTTTTCAGGCAACAGGAGTTGGTTATGCCCTAGTAATTATAATGACTATTTTGATTTTTATCTTTATTGGTTTTATGATTCTAATCGGTGTCTCTATGGGTGGCGGTGGCGGGATAAACATTTTGCTAATGCTTTTTGGCGGAACGGTGGTGGAAATTCTCCCAGGGATAAGTTTTCTGCCGGCAACTATGGGTCTCGTAGCAATGATATATTTGGCAGTTTTGAAAAAAAGAAAAAAGAACGCTCAAAAAATGGAAGCGATGTATGCGGAGCAAGAAAGCTACGCCTAATAAAAAACGATGCGTTATTATCACAAAAGAAAATTATCCTCTCGCTTAATCGAGAATAAAGAAATTATCATCACTTCTGGTGTGATTGTTTTTTGCTTGCTATTATCTCTTTTTTTTCCCGTCCAAAACTCTGCCCAACGTCTCACTCGCAATATTTTTTTTCTGATCATCGTTCCGATTCTTTATTATAAATTAATTCTCAAGAAAAATATTTCCTCTTTCGGTCTGACTTTGGGCGACAAAAAATCTGGTGCTTTCTGGGGAATCTCAATGTTGCTTGCCACTCTTTTGGTTTTCTTTTTACTCTATACCTATACAGATTTCCGGAAAAACTATCTACTTTCATCTTATATTGTCCACAATTTTTGGATTTTCTTGCTTTATGAGCTTATCATTGCCAACCTTTTTGTTTTTATCCAAGAATTTTTCTGGCGCGGATTCATCCTGCTTTATTTTTCCAAAAAAATCGGTATCTTTTCAATTTTTTTGCAATTTTTTCTTTATGTATTAATTCTTATCCCCACTAGAAATTCTTTTTGGCAAATGGCACCGACTCTCGTAATTTCTTTGTTTTCTGGTATAATAGTTTATAAGAGTCGCTCCATTTTCTATTCTTGGATCGTCGCTCTATTCTCACTAGTAATCTTAGATAGTTTCATAATCTATCATCTAAAATGAAAAATAAAAAGTTTAAAAAAATTTATTCTGTACTCAATTTTTTTCTTATCGGATTTTTGCTTTTTTCTCAAGCGGGAATGGCTCAAGCTATAAGCGTTGGCGATATTATGGGAGCTGGCTCTCCTCTTGAATTTACTAATGAAATATTGGAAGGATACGGTATTGATCCATCGACTGTAACATCTTTTGGCGAAGTTGCTAATGTCTCCCCATTGAAAAAAACTCCGCCCCAAGTTTCACTTTTTTTCACTCCTACCAATCCAAGCGAAGGAGAAAAAGTCACTGTCACCGCTTCTCCTTCTTATTTCATGAATAACCCAAAGGATTTATATTTCACTTGGTTTTTAAAAAGCGAAGGTTGCACCGACAAAAAACTCGACAAATCAAAATATGATTATAATGAAAAATGCGATCTGGATAATGATGGCGAGGTTGACATAGAAGATTACAAAATAAAAGCTATGCGAATTATTGCTAATGGTGGTTTTATCATAAGCTCTGATAATATCTACAAATCCTCTTCTGATGATGATGGTTATGAAGCTTCTTCTGGTGGCAACGATCAAAAAGGAAAAGATGCTTATTGTTATATCCGCGATACAAAGTCTGGCAAGGAATATCAATTGAAATATTGTGGCCATCTTTTCCCTAATGCTGAATATGAAAATTTTATTGATTATAATGGCAATGAAATAAATCTAGATGGCGATGATGAAGGAAAAACTGGCAATGGAAGTTTTGGAAGAAATGAAGAAAAATTTTGGCAAACCGATCCCAATAGCAATGATACTTCCAACAGAGGCAATCCTGATGAAGCCACAATCGCAGGGCTTGGAATCACTAGTTTCGCTTGGAACTACCAGAAAGGCGACAAGGTTGGTGTAGTTGTGGAGGGAGTTTCTACTGATGCGCCACCAACTGAAGACGCTTCCTATAAAACAATGTGGGCGATGAACAATGGAATGGATGACTTTGATGCTAGCCTCCCTGATGAAGAAGATTATCAAAGCACCACCGATGAAATTATTTCTACTACTATTGATGGGCTTTACACAATTAATCTTACCAAAACAACTCGTCAAGAAATAGATGGCGATATTGTTAATGGCATAGCTACCATCAAGACTACTGTCACGATGCATAATGTCACAATAGTCACTGCTACTCCTCAAGTTTTAGTAACCGATGTTGATGTAGCTGAAACAGACGATGTTCCCAATCCAATCATCACATATTCTACCCAAGATTTTTCTGGAGACTATGATCTTGATGATGGTGAGATCGAAAAACCAAGCGATCTAAATAAATTTCTATATAATTCCTTGGTTTCCCCCCAAGAAAATACCCCTGGAAGTAATAAACTTGACATTAGTCTTTCTTATTCTCCAAATAATCCCATAAATGATCCCTCTGGCGCTTCTGGTGATGGAGATTTACTCACAATCAATTCTTCAGTTTCTAATGCCAAAGACACCAACTATCTGCAATATGACTGGAAAGTTTATGCGGGCGCAGATATTAGCTCTGATAATTGGACACTTCTTTTGAAACCTGAATTATTCGAATCAACTCAGTCTGTTGGGCTTGGGATTGATACTTTCAAATTTAAATTAGGCTTGCCTGACACAAATAAATATCTCAAAGTTGTCCTTACTGTCACAGAAAATACTGGCGAAGAATATCCGCGCAAAAGCACTCAGGATGTAATTATTCCTATTAACTCTACCACGGAAAAAATAGGCGTTTTTGATGTTTTAGCAACAGACTTAACAAGTACTCCAACCATTGATCCGGATAATTTATCTCGAGTAAAATTTGATTCAGGAAATGAAATTTGCAATAACGATGATCTCGATAAGGCCCTTTGTCCTGTGACTAAAAATCAAATTATCGCCGTATCTGTCCCAGCGGAACATTTTCTACAAACTACCAATCCTGATTTTCTTTGGACTATTGATGGCAAACCCTTTTCCTATCCTTATTGTTTTTTCAAGGACTGTGACGCGACAAAACAAACGCATGTGGCTTATTTTCCCGTTCTCAAAGAAGTTGGCGAGCAATATGCCGTGAATTTGACCGCTACTAATAACAAGGGAGAAAAAATAAACATCACTCGAAATTTTCAAGTGGTTGATCCAAAAATTACCATCCGTTCGGCTGACACAAAGACTTGCAATCAAACAGTTCTCGGGCAATATTTTGATATTAATGGCAAATCTTTTCCTGACTATAGCCAACTTAACTTTTGGGCTTATAATAATTCCAATATAAAATTGGAAGCGGTCACAACTGGTTTTTCCACTTCACCAGAAAATCTGGAATGGGAAATTGATGGCGATTCAATAAACTCTGCCAATGCCAGTGTTTATGGTTATAGAATTGACGGCGCTGGGATTTTGACTTTGAAACCCAAAGATAAACAAGGGGAAAGTTATAATATATCAGTTGGCACACTTTATACCCAAAATAATTTAGTCAAAAAAGCGCTGAATGCTATTTGGGGCGTGACATATAACCAATTTTATGAAAAAGCAGTTACTGACGACGCCATCATCACCATGCAAGATCCTCCAGAAACGAACAGTGGTAGCATAAAATCAAAAAAAATATTCGCCACCATTTATTCTTCTACCCCAGACTATCTTGCTTTTCTTCTTCGCATAGTTCTGACCATTTCCCTAATCCTATTTGTCACTAAACTGATTTTCTCATTTTCTCCAGAAATTAGTTCGCGAGAAGAAGATTAGATTCACCAATTTTTAAAAAACAAAATGAAATTCACAAAAACAAAAATAATATTCTTGCTTTTATTACTAGTCAATTTGATTCCTGTTTTTTGTTTGGCAGCCACTGCAACAACTGGCAAATATATTCCAATGGAAGAAATTCCTGGCTTTGGCAGACCGGCTGATTTCCCAGCTTATTTAATGGCAATCTACAAATTCGGGCTTTGGGCGATTGGGACTTCCGCAATGTTTATGATTATGATTGGTGGTTATATGTATCTCACTTCCGCCGGCAATAATTCCCAAACAGGCAAAGCCAAGGGAATAATCACCGATGCTATCGCCGGGATAATCTTGGCTTTAGTTTCCTATGTTTTACTTTGGACAATTAATCCAGAGTTAGTACAATTTAAACCCTTGGTTGGTATCGCACCTACTAGCACTAGTGGCACAACAACTAGCACTGTAAAAGCTACGATGCCAGCAAATTGCAATTCTTCTGAGTGGCAAACGCTATTTCAACAAGTTTCTAGTAGTACAGGCATTGATAAATGTATCCTTCAAGCTTTAGTCGCTAAGGAATCTAGCTGCAATCAAGTTCCTGCCCGAACAAATGGAGGAAGGGATTGTAGCGCCGTGCAAATTGCAGCCAATGCAAATTGTGGAACCACTTGTGAAGATTTAGAAAGTAACCCTAAGAAAGCTCTTGAATGTGCAGCTAGATATTTAAAACAATGTAGCTCTAAATGGAGAACAAACAACGAAGAACAAAAAATAAGAGATATTTATGCTGGATATAACGGCGGTTGTGTAGCACTTAACCCAAGCAGAGACTGTTCTGGCTCTAACACTTACGGAAGCTCTTATTTACAATGGGATTGTACAATCAATTGCAATTTACTTTGCCCGGTGCCTGAAAGAACCAACGTATTTTTAAATTTTTACAATCAATGCAAGGGTAGCTAATATTTTTAAATTAAACTTATGCAAACTAAAATAAAAATCGCTGTTTTCTTGTTATTTGTTGGAATTTTTTTGCCAATTTTTTCCGCGCAAGCAGGAGTTGTGCCTTGTGGATTGAGCGTAGATGATGCAGATTTACCCGGTGACCAAACTGGCGCCTGTACTCTTTGTCATCTGATTGTTGGGATACAAAACATCGTTTCTTTTGGTTTGAAACTTCTCATTACTGTTGCCGCTGTGGGAATTTTCATTGCGGGAGTGATGTATATCATCTCTTCCGGTAATGAAGGAATGATGACAAATGCCAAAGCATTTCTTACTGCTAGCCTCACTGGTTTTACTATAGTGCTTTGCGCTTGGCTAATTGTGAACGTAACTATGTGGATTCTCTCTGCCAACACTAATTTGGGCGTCACAGAAGCCACCAATTGGTACACCTTCAGTTGCAACACTCAAAGTTCTACTACTCCAACTAAATAATTTTCTATGTCCACCCTCAAAAAAATATTTTTCTTTTCGCTTTTTATCCTTTTTTTGTCCCTGCTTTTTTGGGGTATTTATACATTGTCTTTCAAAAAAACTGAACTACCAAAAAACACAATCCTCCCGCTAAATAATTCTACTCCTCAAGATTTACCAAAAACTCCTCCTGCTTCCAAAGAAAAAGTGTCCATTGTCTCACAAGAACCAGTTATTTCACCAACCATTTCCACTGCTGGTGATAAGATTTGGTATTTTGGAGCTTCCGGAGAATTAAAAGAAACCGATCTTGTCGGAGGCGTTTCAAAAAAATTAACCGAAAAAAAAATTATCAGCCTAATAAGTGGAATCTGGTCTCTGGATAAATCCAAAATACTTCTGAAAACCAACAAAGATTCCGCAGAAAGTTATTTCTTATTTTTTGATATCAAGAATGATCAACTTACTATGCTCAATAAAAATATCACTGAGGCTTTTTGGCAAGCCGTGTCTTCAAAAATAATTTATAAATATTTTGATTCTGCCAGCAAGAAAAGTTCCCTAAATGTTTCTGATGCAGATGGAAAAAATTGGAAAAAAATTCTTGATTTGCCTCATGACAAAATATCCTTCTCGCAAATTCCTCGTTCTGGCCTAATTTCTTTTTGGAATAATGGTGATGCCTATTACCCAACTAACTTCCAAACAGTATCGCTACTTGGAGAGGACACTAAAAGTCTCTACAAAGATAGCTTTGGCGCTGATTATCTCTGGGATAACTCAGGCAGTCATGTTTTAGTTAGTCAAACAGATGAAAAAGGTGGCACGAAAATACAGCTCGGCGTTATGAATTATAATGGAGGAGAATACAAAAATCTTGGCTTGCCCACATTTGTTTCTAAATGTGTTTGGTCAAAAGACAATAAAACAATTTTTTGTGCTCTCCCAGGAAATATCCCTGATAATTCCATTTTGCCTAATGATTATACGACTGGAAAATTCACTACCGCTGATACTTTCTGGAAAATTGATACTGTGACAGGAGAAAAAAGTCGCCTAGTGGAAACTAGCGACATGCCAAACACTTCTTTTGATGCTTCTGAATTTTTTCTCAACACCGACGAAAGTTTGCTTTTCTTTGTGAATAAAATAGACAAGAAATTATATAAAATAGCTCTGTAAACTATTTTAACACTAAAAAATTCAACCAAAAAACAATCGCTAGATCATTTTTGAAGTAAGTTGTGTCAAAAATTCCGTGAATTAGAATGACTAGCGTTATACCGAGAGCCACAAAAAGAACCTGTCTAGGCTCTTTTTTTGATTTTTCAAGAACATCTCGCAAAAAGAAAAATACTAAACCAAAAAAACCAATCACGCCAAATATCCCTCCATAAAGCCACCAAGTTAAATATAAATTATTTGGATTTGGCACTGCCCATTCCAAATAGGGTGGATAGAATTTTTGATATTCCAAATATGTTTTTTGAAAATTCCCCGGTCCAATACCAAAAACAAAATTATTTTCAATCATTTTTTGCGAAGCCTGCCAAATCATACTTCTCGAAGATAGCGACGAGCGAGGATTAGCCAATAATATATCTGTTAGTTTTTTGCTATTTAGTTGAGAAAGAAAAAGCAACAAAAAAATCGCTATTATTATCCCTATTTTTTTGAAAGAAATTTTATTTTTTATCAAATTTATGCCAAAAATCGCGATAATGACTGATGCCCATCCAGCATAAGAAAAGGTAAGATAAAAAGCGACCAAAATAAAAGGTAGAAATAAAATGCTTAGTTTCTTTAGTTTTGCATCTCGTGCTTGTTCCAATGCTATTATAATCGCTGGAGCAAGATACATCGCTAAATAGTTTGGCGAATTAAATATACCGGCTAATCGTCCGTCATACGTCAATTGATTTAGTATTAAATATCCTAAAGAAATAATTGCCACGCAAGTTGCCGAAAAAAAATAAACTAAAAAAATATTATTTATTTTTTCTTTTTCCACAATTCTCCCTGTCAAAAAAAACAGTATCAATGGCACTAAAAACCAACTTTTTATTATACCCCAAGATTCAATATGGTTTCCACTAAAAAAAGTCGAAAGTAAAATTCCCAAAAACATTGCCCCGCTAAAAATAACATATCTTTTGTATTCAACAAAAAACTCTCTGGCTTTTATTTTTTCCTTATCAGTAAAAACCCATAGCAAAAAAATTCCCAAAATTATTATTTCCAAAACATTTGTCGGCAAAATCCCTATTTTTATCTTCACTAAATAAAGCGGAAGAAAAAACACTGCCAAATAAATTAAATTTTCCAATATTTTATTCTTTTTCATATTGCAAACTGATGATAGTGAGGAAAAGTGTCAAAACCATAGGGGAATAAATGCCAGTTTCTACCATTGAATGAGCGCTAAAAATAATTAAACTGATAAAAAAACCGCAACTTATCATATCTTTTTTGGAAAAAATCCAAAAATCAAGAAGTGTTATAAATAAAATTAACATCCATACCAAGCTAGCTAAAACACCTTCTTCAACAGCAATGTCCAAATAGGTATTATGAGCATAAATCGGATTTCTATAGCCTAATTCCTTATCTACTTCCAGTGAAAAATTACCTATCCCTGTTCCAAGAAAGGGTTTTGTCTTGATTGTTTCCAAAGACTTTTGCCATATATCAATTCTCCCAGCATTTGATCCTTCTTGCAAATCAAAGCTTGAATCAAACCTTTGCGAAACCGGCCCAGGAACAGTGAGCATCAAAACAAGAAACATCACCGCCAAACCAGCCATAAATTTATGCTTTATTTGTGTTTTCTTCCAAAAAACACCGACAAAGATTATTATCCCCACTATAATCGCCACATATCCTCCGCGTGAAAAAGTCAAAATATTCGCCAAAAAAATAACTGCGGTAGAAAGCGCCCAAAAAATTTTCTTTTTTGAAATAAAAAACAAGATTACCGAGAGTGGCAACATCATTCCTAAAAACAATGAAAAGGAATGCGGATCTGGAAATGTTCCAATTGCGCGAAAATAATTTTGTCCTGAAACACCGACTAACCAACTTGGATAATCCGACACCATCCGTGCTAAATTTTCTCCCCAAAAAATTGGTCCAATATAATTTGAATATAGTTTTGAAATATTTTCATAATTCCAAAAAAATTGAGCAAAGAATTGAATAATTCCAAGGATAGAAACCACAGCGCCGGATAAAACTAAGGATTTTAGAGTTTTTATCACTTTTTCTCTGCTATTTAAAATATCCTTTACCACAAAATAAAGTGGAAAAATAGAAAACAAATAAAGCAATTTCCTTGCTCCCCAGCTATAATTTTGAGCAAAAAACAAAGAAGCTACACTCAAAAAAAGAAAAAATAAAATTAATTTTGCTTGAGTATCTAAAAAAAATAACCTTTTTTTATTCCTAATCTTACCATAAACCCAAACAAAAAATAGTATTAGAATTAAAACTCTTACCGAAGCTAAATCAACCCCCACCGCCGGATTAAGCGCGATTTGAAAAGGCAGATAGAAACACAAAAATATAAAGAAATTAAATATCATAAATAAAACAATTTATTTGCCATTTTCACAATTAACCATTCAAAAAAATTTCGATGCTTCTTAAAATAATATTCTTGCGATGCATAATAATCTCTTTTTTGAAAGCCTTTTTCCTGATAGCTTTTACCACCAATATGCTTGACTTTGAAGTTTGGATTATATAAAATATTTTTTCCAGCCTCTCGTACTCTTTTACAAAGATCCATATCTTCAAAATACATAAAGAATTTTTCATCAAAACCACCGATTTTTTCAAAAATATCTTTTCGTATAAAAAGTGCCGTGCCAGCAACCCAATCAACCATTTTTTCTTCTTCCGCTTTCCAAATTTTCTGACTTTTTACTAAACCTAAATTATTTTTTATTAAATTAATCAAATTGATTTCATGTCCAGCGCTCCAAGGCTGAACTCTATTATCATCCAACCATAATTGACTTCCAATAACACCCAATTTTTCATCTTGTTGAAATAAAGAAAAAATATCCTCAATATTTTTTGAAATAATTTCCGTATCTGGATTTAAAAACAAAATAACATCTCCTTTTGCAACCTTAGCTCCAGCATTATTCCCTGCACCAAAGCCCACATTCTTAGAATTATTAATTATTTTTAAATTATCCTGAAAATTTAATTTTATCGCCTCCTCCTGATCATTGTTTACTATAATGATTTCTTCCAAAAATTCTTCGCTTATTTTTTCCCGCACCAAAGCCACACATTTTTCCAAAAAATCCGCGCTCTTGTAGTTCACAATAATGATCGATAGTTTTTTATTTAACATATCTAAAATCCCTATACGCTTTTTGCACTGATTCATTGATGGAATTTTTTTGACGCCTCACATCTTTTCTGTTTTTTATCTTACGCAAAAAAACATAAACAAAGATCCATAGTCGAAGATACATTGGAGAGTTTTTTCGGAAAAAAATGAGTCCCGAAAACACTAGCCAATATATTTTATTGGCTTTTTTTTCTTGGCTTTTTTCCAAATGCCAAACTTGACTGCCCGCACAAACCGCTAATTTATACCCCGCTCTTTTGGCGCGAACACTAAAATCAGCATCCTCCCAATATAAAAAATAGTCCTCATCTAGCAAACCTATTTTTCTAAAAACTTCTTTTCTAATCATCATGGCGCAACCAGTTATATAATCCGAGTGAAAATAACTTTCTTTCAAATTATTTTTTTGGTGCTCTGTTTTCATTTTGAGCCAATTTATTTTTCCACCCGAAAACCATACATTGGAATTTTCTCCTTCTAAAATCACAGGGCTAGCAATTCCAATTTTCTCATCTTTTTCCATTAGATCTATTAGTGGCCAAAGAAAATCTTTTTTGACTACTGCGTCATAATTTAGAAGTAAAATATAATCAGCAGAGCGTTCCAGCGCATATTCAATCCCAATATTATTACCCGCAGAAAAACCTAGGTTTTCGCTGTTTTTTATGCAAGCTATTTTCGGAAAAATTCTGCGTGCGTCTTCGAAAGAGCCGTCTTTGGAATTGTTATCCACTAAAACTATTTCGAAATTAGGATAACCCACTTGAAAAACACTCGCAAGTGTTTTTTTCAAGAAATCCTGCCCGTTATAATTTAGGATTATTATAAAAACATTAGGTGTACTCATTTTGTATTTTTGCTAATTATGCTAGTAATTTCTTCGATCTCAACTGCCTTTGATAACCAGATAGCTAAAGCATAAACGGCCGTCCCAGAAAAAGCCAAAAGGAAAAAGTTTATTTTAGAAAAGACAAAAAAATAAACCGCCATCACCACGCCGGAAAAAATAATCGCCCAAAATTTTTCCACTTTAGGAAAATATTTCAAATCTCTAATTATGACATAGAGAGTAGCCACTGTCACAAAAAATTCTGTTGCCACAGAAATTATTGCAGCTGCTATATAGGAATAAATAGGGATAAAAATCAGATTAGCCCCTACATTGAAAATAGCCGCTATAATCATAATTGCCATTAATTTCTTTTGCTTATTGCCAGAAATTAAAATAACATTAAATAAATTACTAAAAAACATACATCCCAAAGAAAAAACCAGAATGCGAAGAACTATACTCGAAGCAAAAAATCCTTTCCCTCCAATAAGCTCCACAATTCCATTTGAAAGAAACATTGTGCCCACGATTAGTGGGATAACAAAAAGCCAAAAAACCTTAAAGGTCTTGTTGGAAATGTCCCAAAAACGCGCTCTGTCAGAAAAAATATTTTTTGATATAATCGGAAAAACCAAACCCACTATCATTGCCGGAAAAAAGGTAATATTTTCAATTACCTTATAGGCCACATTATATATCCCCACTTCCGCGCTAGTTTTCAAAACAGACAACAGAATCGTATCGATTTTAAAATAAACAAAACTAATAATCGCAGCAATTCCTAGCGGATAAGACTCTTTTATGAATTTTTTCCAATAAGTTAAGTCGAATTTTAGAGAAAATGATATATATTTCTTAGAAAAAAGATATATCAAAGAAAAGCTAATTATCATATTAAAAAGAAGCGAGGCCATTATCCAAAGAAAACTCAAATTAAGTTTTATAGCATAAAAAACAAACAGTACCTGAATGATTTTCCCGGTTAATTCGGAAATTGCCACCCGATCCATGGCTAAATTTTTCTGAAACACTCCATTTAATACTTGGTATGATGAAGAAAAAAGAAAGGACAGTGCTACTATCATAATTGCTTGCTTGACCTCTGTTGGATAAGGAAAGAAGAATACAACTATAGGCGCAAGCAACATAACTACAAAAGAAATAACCAATCGCAAAGCAAAAACATTACCAATAATTTTCTTTTCATCCGCCCCTTCACGAGAAATTTCCCGAGTGACTGTAGAGTAAAGCCCGAGATCAGCAATGGCGGTGAAAAAAGACAAAAACGCCAACACCGTGGCGTAATTTCCAAATCCTCCCTGTCCTAGATATCTCGTAATTAATCCGATAGACAGTAGCGCTAAAATAGTTGAAAGAATCTTAGAAAAACTGCTGACTAGAACGTTATAAGCGATTTTTCTTGCGATAACCATAAAATTACGAATTACCCGCCTCGACTCGCAAGACGATTGCTCGTCGATGCGAGGCGGGCAAAATAAACGAAACTACGAAAAGCCAAAATTATAATTAAAGAATTATCTTTTTTGAGAAATTTCTGTTTGAGAGTCCAAAAATTATCTAAAATTTTCCTATGACCGCCGTTGATTGAGGGAAAATTTTAGTAATAATTTTTAGGGCTCGAGTTAATTTCGAAAAAAAAATAATTCTTTAATAAACTTTAAGCTAAGCTAGCGGGTTTGATAACCACTCTTCGATCTTCTCCCTCGCCAGTACTTTCGGTTTTAATTTGGTTATTTTTAGCCAGTTCCATATGCACAAGTCGTCTTTCATATGGTGACATTGGACGCATTACCACCGCTCGTCCTTCCCGAAGAGATGTCTCTGCCATATTTTTCGCCAGAGCGAAAACAGATTCGTTCTTTTCCTGTCGATAAGAATTAACATCTAGAGTAAAATTGGCTTTATTTTCCGTTTTTCCACGAAAAATTATCCTAGCCATATGTTGCAAAGCTTGAAGATTTACTCCGTATTGTCCAATTAGATAGCTCGATTCTTCTGTTTTGATGTTAAAAACCAACTCTTCTTGTTCCTCATTTTGAGTTTCTATAATTTCGACTTGACAAGAAAATCCCATTTTTAGAACTAGTTCTTCAATAGCTTTTTTTATTTCTTCTTTTATTTCGGCTGTTATTTTCTCGTTTTCCATAAATTTCTTATTCGCATGGGCGCATTCGCAGAGCGCTATTCGCATGCTTAAAATTAACTATTAGTCTTTTCTTTTTCTAATACTTTCATCTGCTGAATTATAGCAAAAATCGTTGAAACAAGCCAATAGAGAGCCAGGCCGGCCGGAAACTTTATGCCAATAAACAAAGTTAGGAGAGGCCCAAGATACATCATTTGTTTTGACATTATCTGCGACATATCTGGCTCTGATTTTTTATTTTGCACAGCCATCTTAGGTGTCATCATTTTTATCTGTACATATTGAGCCAGTGCCGCCAAAACAATGAGGATTATTTGAGGAATAACCTTAATATCTATCTGGCCTAGATTAATAGTTTTAGAAAGATCAATAATTCCCAAGAAATATTGGTTAATTTGTCCCGGGTTTGGAATAAATGAATATAGCTCTTTTGGATCAACTAAAAGTCCTGCTTTGGAAATATTAAATAATACTTGATAAATAGCAATTAGAAAAATAAGCTGAAAAATTGTGGGCAAGCAACCGGAAAATGGGTTGGTTTTATTTGTTTTATAAAACTCCATCAGGGCTCGGCTCTGTTTTTCTTTGTCATTTTTATGTTTTTCTTGAATTTCCTTGATTTTTGGTTGCATTTCTTGCATTTTCTTTTGCGACTGAATTTGTTTTTTACTAAGCGGAATTAAAAGAAATTTCAAAACTAAAGTCACAATAATAATTGCTATACCAAAATCATGCAGTGGAATAATATTATAAACAAAAATTAAGAAGTTATAAATTGGTCTATAAACAGTTTCCCCAAATAAAAAAGATATCATATGTGTTCTGTAAATTTACAAGAATTAATTATATTAGTTTTGCTTTTTTTAATACTGCCAAAACATCTCGCTCTAAATCATCAATTAAAAATTCTTTTTTACCACCTTTTTTGAGAGAAACCATCATATCATTTCCTTTTTTAAATTTTTCTATGTTTTTTCTAAATATTTCTCGCAATTGCCTTTTCACTCGATTTCTTTCTACTGCCTTAGGGGAAAACTTAATTCCAATAGAAAAACCCACTCTCGTTTCTTCGCTATTATTTCTCCTTACCTTCAAAAAAACTTCCCCAAAATAAAAGAAACTGCCTGTGCGATTAATCATTTCAAAGTCTTTTGTCTCTAAAAGCCTATTTTTTCGAGGAAGCATAAGATTATACTTATACTGATAATTTTTTTCGACCAGTCTGTCTTCTTCTTTTCAAAACAGCTTTTCCGTTTTTAGTACTGTTTCTTTCGATAAAGCCGTGTCTTTTTTTTCTTCTGCCTGCTTTTGGTTGATATGTTACGCTCATTTTATTATTATTAGTTAATTCAATTAAAATTCTATCAGCTAATAGACCATAAGTCAATTTTTTACCCTTGCATTTCTTTTTGTTTTGTATTATATATTTAATTATAACCATCCACATCTTATCAACAACTTTATCCCCCTTTTTCTTAGACTAGATTTTTTGGCTGTGTTATACTTTTCTTAGTAAAGCTTTCTTTATTAACTTAACCACCAAAATGACCAACGAGGAACTTTGGCAAACAGCCTTAGGAGAAATAGAGCTTTCTATTTCCAAGGCTAATTTTATCACTTGGTTTAAAAACACCTCTATTCTTTCCTTAAAGGACGGGCATGTAGTTATTGGTGTGCCAAATGGCTTTGCCAAAGAATGGCTAGAAAATAAATATGATCTTTATATTTTACGCGCCCTAAAAAACATTCAGGGAGATGTAAAATCAGTTTCTTGCTTAATTTCCTCTGGTCCAACCCAATCTTTTCCACAAACAAACAAGGAAATAACCGTTGATGCCGTGCAAGCGCCAAAAAGAGCCCCTGTTTTTTATGAAAAAAAGCCTCAGATAAGCCAAGAGAGTAATTTAAACCCAAAATATACTTTTGAAAATTTTGTTATCGGCGGAAGCAATGAACTAGCTCGTGCAGCTTGCTATGCCGTCTCAAAAAGCCTTGGAAATGTCTATAACCCGCTATTTATCTATGGTGGAGTGGGCTTGGGAAAAACCCATCTTATTCAATCAATTGGTAATGAGGCATTAAAAATAAACCCCCAGACTAGGGTAAAATACATTTCTTCAGAAAGATTCACAAGTGATCTAATAGATTCGATAAAAACTCAGAAAATCCAGGAATTTAAGGAATATTATCAAAAAATAGATCTGCTTATTATTGATGATATCCAGTTTATCTCCGGAAAAGAGAAAACTCAAGAAGAATTTTTCCATATTTTCAATTATCTCTACCAACTCAACAAACAAATAGTGCTTTCTAGTGATAGAGCCCCTAAAGCCATTCAAATTCTTGAAGAAAGACTCCGCTCACGTTTTGAAGGGGGGATGATTGCAGATGTTTCTAAACCAGACCTTGAGACTAGATTAGCTATTCTTAAGATAAAAGCCCTTCAAAATGGAGTGGAAATCACTGAAGAGGCTTTGGAATTTATCGCCGCTAATATTAAAAATAATATTCGTGAGTTAGAAGGTGCGCTAAATCGTGTGTCTGTGAGCGCCCAATTAACCAAAAAATCACTAGATTCCGCTTATACAAAGCAAATATTATCTGATATTATCTCTAGTGGCAAGAAAAAAGGCATTAATCATAAACATATCATCAAGACTGTTTCTGATTTTTATGAAATATCTCCAGCTGATTTAG
>JBAZSS010000010.1:0-1084 GCA_041662285.1 Parcubacteria group bacterium | reverse complement strand
AAAAAAACAGAAAACAAGAAGTAGTAAAACCCCGTCAAATAGCGATGTTTCTTATGCGTAGTGAACTTTCCTACTCTTACCCAGGTATTGGTGATAAATTAGGTGGACGAGATCATACTACAGCTATGCACGCTTATGAAAAAATTTCCAAAGAAATTAAATTAGACGAAAGACTCGACGAAGAAATCACTCATCTCCGTGATATTTTATATACTATAAGTTGATAAAAGTGCTTATCCTGTGGATAAGAAGCTTAAAAACCCACTATTAACTCTGTGTTTAAAATATCAAAAAACCTGTTCCTAGATTGAAATATTTCTAAAATATATTTTTTCCCTCTAAATTATCCCACCTAAAAAATATTTCACCTAAAGACTTATCCAATTCTTATCCACATATATTTTAGCTTATATAAAACAAAAATAACACTTATCCACCATTATCACATAATCTAATAATAGTAATAACTTTATATTAATAATAAAAATAATTAAATACTAAATAAATACTATGAAATTAATTTGTACCCAAGAGAATTTTAAAAAAGCAATTTTTAATTGTGAAAGAGTAGTTTCAAAGAAAAATACCCTACCTATCTTAAATAATATCCTTTTTGAAACAGAAAAAGGAGGGTTAAAGTTGTCTGCTACTAATTTAGAAATTGGTGTTTCTTCTAAAATAGGGGCAAAAATAGAAAAAGAAGGGCGAATAACAATTCCAGCGAAACTTATTAGTAATTTTTCTAATAATCTTCCAAGTGGTGAAAATATCTCCCTCGAACTTGTGGATAATAATCTGAAAATAAAAAGCGGGATAAATAAGGCTATAATAAAAGGAATTTCCGCAGAAGATTTTCCTCTTTTACCTTTGCGAAAAACAGAATATTTATTAGATCTTTCTAGTTTAGAGTTAAAAACCGCCATTTTAAAGGTAATGCCAGCAGTAGCGTTTAATGAATCACGTCAAGAACTTACCGGGATAAATCTTATATTAAAAGAAAAAGAGCTTATTTTTGCAGCCACAGATAGTTTTCGTCTTTCAGAATGTCGATTTAAATTAGAAGAAATTAATAAAAATATAGAAG
>JBAZSS010000009.1:0-34484 GCA_041662285.1 Parcubacteria group bacterium | reverse complement strand
GTGATTTGTGGAGCTTTGAGATCTTCCTCGGTGGTAAAGGAGAGTTCTTCGGAGGATGATTCATTGTTAAATGCGTCTTTGGAAGAGACTTTGAATGAGTACCGCGTGCCAGGGAAAAGGTTGGTGAGGGTGAAGGAGTGGTCAGTGACAGCTTCTAGTTTACCTGTAGTAGTGCCTTGGTCTTGGTTGTCTTTTTTGAATTCTACTCGGGAATCTGTTTTTACATTAGTTTGCCAATTAATGGTGGCAGATTCGATTTGGATGTCTTTGATGGTAACATTAGAGATAACTGGGAGAGAGGTGGTGGTGAAAGAGTAATCGTCAGAAGTTAGGGTTTGACCGTCTTTGTCGGTGGCATTCACTCTTAAGTGGTAGGTAGTGTTAACTTTCAGGTTGGTGAGATTAACTGTGTGGGTGTTAGAAGAAGTTTTACCTTTGTCAGATTTTCCATATTTAATTGTTTCGCCGTATTCTAGTTGAGAGGAGTCAATAGAACCCGTAGTCGTCCAACTAATGTCGGCGGAGTTGAGGGTGAGGTTAGAGATAGAGATGCCAGAGAGACTGGCGGTGTCTCCTGTAGAGAAAGATTTGTTATCTGATTGGGTGGTAGTACCAAGAAGTCCTTCGGAGTAAGCGTAAAAGTTATACTTAGAGTTAGCGTTGAGATTTTTGATGATTATTTCATGGTCAGATCTTGCGGCAGTGATGGCTTCGGCTTGGGAAGTGGCAGTGTCTTGGTTATCAGTGTCTTGCCAATAGTAGATTTTTCCAATGGCAGGACGGTTAGTGGTCCAAGTGAAAGTGGCGGTAGTGTCAGTGATATCGACACTAGGACCTGAGCTGGTGATGGAAATGGAATAGAGTCCAGAGAGAGCGTCTTGGATTTCGGCTTCAGTGAAATAGTAGTTGTCGATCATATCTTGGATTTGGGACATGATGTCTGAAAGTTGGTCGCCTTCGCCGTTTTGATCAGAGTCGGAAGTTGGGGAGGTGGTGGTGAAGGTGTAACCTTGTCCTGAATTATCATTTTCAGTTTTATTGTTATCTGCATCATTTGAAATAACCTTAAAATAATATGTAGTGATGGAATTTAAACCTTTTAACATAACTTCATGGACAGTAACTGGATTATCATAATCTCCACCATGAATTTCTCCATAACTATTCGTCTCCCCATAATCCACCAAACTATTCCCCACCACATCCGTCACCCAACTAATCACTGCACTATCATACTTAATATCACTCACGACAATATCTGAAATAGTTGGCCCAGTTGTGTCAGGAGTTTCTTCTGAATTAGTCGTAAAAGTATAGTCAGTATTAGAGTTGTTATTCGGATTAGAGTTTTCATCCGTAGCGGTGATTTTGAAATGATAGGTGGTGTTAGGAGTAAGATCTTCTAGGTCAAAGACTTGATTGATGTTTAAGTTATCACTGGTGAGAGTGGTTCCGTAACTATTTGTTTCTCCATATTCCAAAGTAGAAGTGGCTTGTTCACTAGTAGTGAAATTGATTTTAGCGGTAGTGGTGGTTTTGGAAATGTCAGTGTCTGGATCAAAAGTAATTTCTGGAGCAATGAGATCTTGAGTGGTGGTGAAAGAGTAATAACTATTAATTGGATATTGGTTATTGTCAGTGGCGGTATCATTGTTATGAATTGATTGGACGTAGAAATAGTATTTAGTGCCTTGGGCAAGACCAGTGATAGTCACTTCATGATTAGTAGAGTCTTGACTAGTGCCTAGGAAGTTTTCAGCGTTAGACATATCTGAAAAGGTGGAGTAGTTAATTTTGGAAGAAGCGGCAATGTCAGTAGTCCAATTGATGGTGGTGGTAGTGTTGGTAGTTTTGGAAACAGAAACAGAGTTTTGGATAATCTTTGGTCCTGGCAGAGTTTTGAAATGGTAGCCGAGATGATTGTTGTCTGTGTTGTCGTCAGTACCGGTGATTTGGTTAGTTCCCATAGATTTAACTTGGAAATAGTAGTCGGTGTCAGGAGTGAGATTGGTGAGGATAACAGTGTGGGGACCATAGTGACCGGTAGCATCATTGTCATACATTGTGTCAGAACCAACTTCAGTGGTGAATGATCCGGGAGTGGTGGAATAACCCACGGTAGAATTAGAAAAAACATCGGTACTCCAAGTAATGGTGGCTTGGGAGGTGAAGATAGGAGAAGGTGGGATTTCGACATTGGAGATAATTGGTGGAGCTTCGGATGTGCCTCCGCCTCCTTCACCAAAATCTTGAATGCCATTGGCTTTAGCTTGGACAGTAGTGGAATAGAAAGATTGATTGTTGTTAGTGTCAATAGTTTTGACTTTGTAGTAGTAGAGTTGATCTCCGACTACGGTGTTGTCAGGATAAGAGTTGGTAGATTGGGTGTAGGTGGAAAAGATAGGATCAGTGCCAAAATCACTGTTATCAGTAGAGCGCCAAAGTTCATATCTATTGAAATCTGTATCGGTAGATACTTTCCAAGCGACAAAGAGTCTAAATTCATTAGGAGTGGTTTTGGTGTTGGTGGTATCTTGAACCATGAAAGCGGTGGGAGTTTCGGGAGAGTTGGTGGAAGAGATGGTAGAGGTGTTGGAGTATTGATCTTGAAGTTGAACACAGATGGTGACTGGATCTTGGTCTGGAGTTATGGTGGGAGTAGCATTGTATGGTTCGTAATCAACAGGTAAATTGTTTTGGCAATCAGTGAGATCAGTGCCTTGGGCGAGTTTCATTTGATAGGTGGAGTCGTCGGTGGAGGTGATGGATATTTCTGCTGGGTCAGTGGAAGCGTTCAATGTGAGATTGGAGATAACTGGAGATTTGGTATCAAGAGTAAAATTTTCTGTGGTTCCATAACCATAGCGATTAGCGGCTTGGCCATCATCGGCTCTTACTCTGATTTGAGCATCGGTTTCATAGGTGGTGGTGGAAATGCCAGATTCACAAGCTGGAGTCCAAGTAGCGGTGTGAGAAGTGTATGCAGTATCTTCTGGTGGATCATCTGGGGCGGAAACAGCTTTAGCATCTAGATCAGTCGCTTCCAGACAACCTGAAGTAATGGCTGTCCAGCTGGATCCGCCATTGAGGGAATATTCAAAACTGGGGGTGATGGTATTGGTTTCAGAGTCAATGTCTCGGACGTTGTATGAAATGTTAACTTTTTTGTTGTTGTCTGGGACAGCAGTAGTTTGGCTAGCTTCAACTTCGGGGTTGGCGTTGACGACATAAGTGACAGTGACGGAGTTGAGGGTGGGAGTAGCTAGACCATCGGTGGTTTGTAGGAAAGCTTTGTATTGGTAATAGCGATCTTCGGTTCCGTTTTTGAAGATAGTAGGAATGGCGTCGACAGTACAGGTGACCCTGGAAGTATTTATAGGATCATTTTTTGTGCAATAGACAGAATCGGCTTCGTCGAAATATGTATCAGCTGTTCCGTCTGGTCCAAGGAAGCCTGACCAGTTAGTTGCTCCGTCAGCTGAAGTTTGAATTTGGAATTTGATGTTAGTATTGTTTTCTAGAGTTTCATCCCAAGAGATTCCACCAATAAGGTTAGCGTCGGAGTTGGAGTTGTAGATGGAAGAAGTGAGAGTTTTATTTAGATAGGCATTATAGTTGAAAGAGATATCTTGGAGAGATGGGTTAGCAGTAGGTTTATCGTATGGTTTCGGAGATTGGATGGCGTTGTTGGAAGCAAGATTTAATCTATATTGAACATAGCGGTAAGCGATACCATTGAAATATGAGGGGCCATTAATATCAGTGCCACTGGAAATATTTGTGAGCCAAGAGGTCCAAGTTCCATCGGGAGTAGCAGTGTTGCCAGCGCGGATATCTACCGTGAGAGATGGGGTGCTAATGGAATTTGCGGTGGTGGTTTTGTTGAAAGTGAGAGAAGTGAAATTTCTAGCCAAAGAAAAATCCATTACGGAAGTATATGTGCCTGAGACGTTGTAGTAGATTGAGCCGTTGGTGCCACTATTGGCACCTGCACCAAAGGCAACAGTTGGAGTCATGGAAAAACCTGAACCCTTAACAAATCCGGCTGTGTCTATTCCGGTTATCGCAATTCTTCCTCCTGCTCCTCCACCGCCAGCCCTATAACCTGCTCCTCCATTTCCACCATTAGCTCGAATTGTTCCACTTCCAGAAGCTGTTCCAGCCTGAATCCAAATTGATCCACCGGATGCGCCTCCACCTCCACCAGCAGTTCTACCTCCACTGTCATCACTTCCAACATTACCATTGGAAGACACTATCCCATTATTAGTAAACGTACCCGATACTACTATTTTAACAGCACCACCTCCGGATCCTCCAATGCCACCCGCATCGAATATTGCATTACCGCCACCACCACCGCCTGAACCAAGTGCGGTAGGTTGTTGAAGATTAGCTTGCCCATTTTCAATTCCGGACGCACCAACTCCTCCACCAGAACTACCTCCCTGTCCACCAACTCCTCCATAACCGCCGCCGCCGCCGCCGCCGCCAAAACCATTTGTATTATTATAAATTCCACCGCCGCCGCCGCCAAGACCAGACGTGTTTCCATTTGTTCCACTTGGTGAGCCGTTAGCTCCTCCTGTTAAACCTTTTCCATCAAAGTTTAATAAACTTCCAATATTAATAGTCAAATTCTGAACCGTGATTGTCGCCGCCGAACCAAGTGCGCCAATAATTTGCGCATTGTTAGATAAAACTAAAGTAGCATTGGCTCCCGTGATGTTTTCTCCTGCTCCCAGAGTTTTGTTCGATGTCACTGTACAAGTCGCTCCATCTGCCAGACTCCCCGTGTCGCAACTAAAAGCTGCCTGAGTTTTATTCGACATCAAAACCAATAACACAGTTATTGAGAAGAAAAGGATAATCCCTGTTAAATATGATTTTGATTTATTTTTTTTGTTTCTTAATTTTAACATTTCTCTGTTTTTTAGTCTTTAGTCTTTTCTGAAGTTTCGCCTGAAGAAATTATTTATTTAAAATAGTTATTTTTTATTTTTATCTGTGCCCTTTAACATTTTTTTATTTTCAGATGTTATTCTTCTTTCAACTTTTTTCACATCCTCTTCCGCTGGCAATATTTCTGGATAAATTTCTTTTTCTGCAAGAAGATTGCGCACACTTTTATTATTTTTTACATGCTCAGAAGTAATAGATTGTTCTCCGCGGATATGAGTGTCACGTTTTAGTGTAAAATTCGTAATCTCATTGGCAAAATCTTTAGCTTTTATCGTTATAGCTGGCAGAAAATCAGCCAACGCTCGGCTATCTTTGATTCCAAGCTTCTTTTTCATATCTTGTGTTGTATTCCCACCGAAGAGTGCTTGGTCACCTTTGCTTCGAATACGCGCAAAACCAATATTATCAACACCTCTTTCGTAAATTATTCCGGACAATTCTTTTTCTGAATTAGTAAGTTTTTCACGAAAAGTCAGCCTTTCTATTTCTGATATTCTTTTTTCAATTAATTCTTGTTTTCTGGTTTGGACGGCAAAATACGCCATTGCAAAAGCGATTTCTTCCTTTCTTGGATCACCATTTTGTGCAATTAAATAACAAGCATGTCGAGTAAGTGCGATGTCATCAATCTCTCGCTCTGCGCCTTTTCCGGCAATTATCATCTTTCCGACGTCGGCAAATTGATCCTCCATAACGAGACCCGCATTTTGACAGGCTATTTTAGCCTTTTCTATGACTTTTTGAAAATTTTTCCACTGGTCATATCCAAGTAAGACTTGTAAATCTCGAGCAAACCAAAATTCCAAACCATCCTCTGTTTTCTGAACATAGTCATTGAAATTTTTATGAAGTTTTTTAATAATTTCGTGTTTCATGATTTTATGACCTCTCCTAAAACCGAGCTTTAGGAGAGATTAAATTTAATATTAACTTCACAACTTTTTCTTTTTCTAATATTACTCCTCTCCCGAGTATGGGCGAGGGGGTCAAGATTTAGCCAAAAATAAGATAAAAATTTATCTTTGTTTTAAGATTTTATTTTTGATATTTCTTGTTGTGTTTCCACGTGTTTATTATATCACAAAATCAAGAAAAAATCTTGCTAGGTGTGGATAAGTCCCCCACCACTTTTTGATTATTTTTGAGGAGTGTTAAAAATAGATAGGATTGCTTTAAAAAATAAATCAAAAAAGTGGTGGGGGATAACATTTGAGACAAAAAAATCCCAATAATATCGGGATTTTCCTTTACGGACTTTATAGACTTTATGAACTCACTCTACCACCGCCTTAATCCTTCTCACTCCAGCGCTAGAAGATTCTTCTTTTTTAATTTTGAAAACGCCCTTAATGTCGCTAGTGTTTCGGACATGTGGACCGCCACAAATCTCATTGGAAAATCCAAAAATTGAATATACTTTCACTCGCTCACCATATTTATTTTCAAAAGCACCTTCGGCACCCTTTTCGCGTGCTTCGTCCAGTGTCATTTCTTCCATTACAACGTCGGTCTTTGAATTAATTGCTTCGTTCACATAATCCTCCACTGCTTTTTTTTGTTCATCCGTCATTTTGTCCGAATGCGAAAAATCAAAACGAATTCGCTCTTCGGTGATATTAGATCCTTTTTGATGTACATTTTCTCCAAGAACTTTTCTCAAGGCCGCCAGCATCAAATGCGTCGCAGTGTGCAGTTGGGTTATTTTCTCACCATGATCAGCCAGTCCTCCCTTGAATTTCCCAGCTGAAGCCGTGCGAGAAAGTTTTTGGTGTTGTTTTAATTTTTCATTAAATACATGAATTGTCTCATCACTAACTACAATATTTTTATTATTTAACTCTTCTATTGCAAGCTCTAATGGAAAGCCATGTGAAGAATATAATTCAAATAACTTATCTGCAATAGTATTATTGTCTCCGGGGATAAGTTCCACTTCACCAATCGATGTACGAACAACTATATCATCAATCTTAAATCTGTTAATTTCCAAGAGACCCTTTTCCAAAGTCTTCCTAAATTTATCCTCCTCTTTTTCCAACTCTTCAAAAATATTTTCTGACTTCTCTAATAAATCAGAATAGGCATCTTGATAATATTGAATGTAAATTTTAGCAATATCAGAACAAAAATTATTTTCTATTCCAAGTTTGTGAGCAAATCGTACTGCTCGGCGAATAAGACGACGCACAAAATATCCCTGATCTTTGTTACCAGGATATGCGCCATCAACAATTAAAAATGTTGCGGCACGAAGATGATCCAAAATCACCCGAAAAGCTTCCTTGTTGTCTTCATATTTTTTCCCAGATAATTTTTCAATTTCCGCTTTAGCTTTTGCAAAAATATCCGTGAGGAAAATATCGGGATTGCCATTTATCGCCGCCAAAATCCTTTCCAAGCCTCCGCCAAAATCAACATTTTGCTGTTTCAAAAGTTCAAAACCTGTTTGAGTTTTGATATATTGCATAAAAACATTATTCCCAATTTCCAAAAATCTTCCACAATCACAATTAACATGGCACTGTTGATTTCTCCAAGTCGAATTTTCGTGAATTTTCAACTCCGCTCCAAAATCCCAAAACATTTCACTATCCGGTCCACCCGGCTCGCCAAGTGGCATATTGTTTGGCACACCAGCGCGACTCCACCAATTTTTTTCCACTGGATAAAAGAAAATTCGCCCATTTTGCATTCCGCCAATTTCCGCATTATCCACTGCCGAGGCTTCCACATTTATACTCTTGAATAATTCTTGCCAATAAACCACCGATTCATTATCTCGAGGAATTTTCAAACTTTCATCCCCACGGAAAACCGTCACATAAATTTTTTTTGGATCCAGACCAATTTCCTTAGTGAGAAATTCAAACATCCAACCAATTTGTTCTTTTTTGAAATAATCCCCCAGCGACCAATTACCAAGCATTTCAAAAAAAGTTGTGTGTCGATTGTCACCCACCTCTTCGATGTCTCCACTGCGAAAACTTTTTTGTGAATCAGTAATTCTGCCTCCCAGGGGGTGTTTTTCTCCCATGAGATAGGGAATCATTGGTTGCATTCCTGAGCCAGTAAAAAGCGTGGTCGGATCATTTTCTGGAATCAAAGAACCACTTGGCACGATTACGTGCCCATTTTTTTCAAAAAATTCCAAATATTTTTGACGAAGCTCTGAAGCAGTCATAAGAAAATAATTAAGTATTAATTTTATTATGAACAAAAAATTGCGACCGCAGAAAAATGTTCATGATGATTTTTTAAAATTATTTTACATTATATCTGACTTGCTGTTCGATATTGTTATATTCCCAATCCTTAACATAAGATCCAAATAATTCTTTCAATTTTTGCACAGCATTAGAAATATTATCCACACCGCCCTTATTCAATTCTCTTTCTATATCTTTTACCTTAGACATAAAATTAAAACCTCCTTTTTGCAATTCTATTTCTTTTATCCTTTCTTCTTTGATAACTTTAGACACGATACTTGCTAAATTTGATATTGCCATATTTTTTAGTTTTATAATGATGTTAATTTTCTTTTTATCCTCTTAATCTCATCTTCATTTTGCGAAAATTGAAAAGTTATCCTGTCGAATCTCTTTTGTTTTTCACTTAAGTCAATACGTAATCGTTCAGTATCCATTTTGATTTTTCTAATTTCTGCATCCAGCATATTTTTTTCATTGAAAAATTTCTTCTGATCACTGTCAAGCATACTCAATTGCATATTCAAAGCATTCAACTGTCTTTTTTTGTCCTCATCGCTCGCATCATTATTTCCGTACATAAATTTATTTTAATGTTTAAATTCTTTTTATCTTTTTTCAGTTTGATTTTATAATTTTTTAAAAAAATCCTGTCTGAGCAGTTTAATTTTCTCTAAAAATTTTCTTACCCGCCGTTGATTGAGGAAAATTTTTAGCTAGAAAATTAGACTGCGAGTTATTTTTTTAAAAAAATTATAAAATCAAACCTCCCCCCACCACTTCTAATTTTTTATTATAAAACACAATTGACTGTCCTGATGTCACCGCTCTTTGTGCAATGTCGAATTTTACTTCGTATTTTTCGTGTTTCATAACTATCATCGCTGGAATTAGCGGACTTCGATACCTAATTCTCGCCAAAACCTTAGCGGGCAACTTAGGCACAGCCAAAATCCAATTTACCTCATTTATATTAGCAAATTTAGAGAATAAAGACAAATCCTCTTTTTTGTTAGTCACAACAAGACAATTTTTTTTGCTATCTCTTTTCGCCACATAGTATGGTCCATTTCCACCGATATTTATGCCCTTTCTCTGTCCAAGCGTATAAAGAGGAAGACCAGCGTGCTCTCCAACAATTTTTCCTTTTGTGTTTTTTATTTCCCCTTTTTTCAATCTTATGTTTTTCGTCAAAAATTCTTCGACTGCCATATTTGCCAAAAAACAAATATCTTGTGATTCCGCTTTGTCAAAAACCGGCAGACCAAATTTCTTGGCTAATTTTCTCGTCTCAGCTTTTTCTATTTCTCCTAATGGGAAAACAATTCTAGCTAATTGCTCTTGTTTCAAACGATATAAAAAATATGATTGATCCTTGTTTTTGTCTTTCGCTTCCAAAAGTTTATATCCTTTCTGTTTTATAATTCGTGCGTAATGGCCAGTGGCAATATAATCAATTCCTAATTTATCCGCTATTTCAAACAGAGTTTTAAATTTCAAATTTTCGTTGCAAAAAATACACGGGTTAGGCGTGCGTCCTGCCAAATATTCTTTCAAAAAATATCCCACTACTTCTTTTTTGAATTTTTTTCGCACGTCAATTATTTCTAGTGGGATGTCCAAAATTTTGGCAATTTTCTGCGCATCTCTGATTGCTTTTTTGTTACTTTTTTCTCCATCAACTTTCCACATTTTGAGATACACTCCCCTAACATCAAAACCCTGCTTTTTGAGCAGGGCTGCTGACACACAGGAATCAACACCGCCTGACATGCCTAATAATACTTTCTTGCCATTTTTTTTCATTTATGAAAAAACCATTGGAGAATTAAAAATTTTGAGAAATTATTGTTTGAGAATTCGAATTTTATCTAAAAATTTTCATTGGTAGCCGTTGATTGAGGAAAATTTTTAGTTATAAAATTCCGAGTTCGAGTTTAATTTCGAAAAAATTTTAATTCTTCATTGATTCAACTTATTATTTTCCATTCTTTTGGAAATATCAAAGGCTTGCGAATTTTTTGCATCTTTCGTTATTTTTTGACCTTGTGCAACCGTAAACCAAGACAAAAGAAAACTCAAAATTATCATTACCAAAAATGCTAAGTGACTCGGGATGTTTCGATTCAAATTAATTTTGCTCATTGTTTTGATTATTTTTTGTTTGGTTTATCAAATTTCGCACGTCACTCAAATTAACCTCCGTTTTTTTCCGAAGTGATTTGAATTTTTTAGGCGCGATATGCGACATCTGAGAAAGACTCATTGGTTTGTCAGGGGAAACAACGGCGTCCAGTTTTGAATTTTGCTGTCTCTCCTCATCTTGCGAATATTTCGGAGTAATCTCTCTTTTCGACACATAAGCTTGTTTTTCTTGCTTTTCTTTTTGATTTACCGCTCTGGCTCTTTGATATTCTTTGAGACATTCCTTGCAAAAAGTTGGTCGTTTTGGATCCGGTGCAAATGGCACTTGAATTTTTTCATCACAGCTACTACAAACGGCATCATACATTTTTTTTTCAACTGGAACAATGGGCACTTTAGGAATATCAGGAACGACCACTGGGGATACAATTTTAGCTTCCGTATTATTTATGCTTGGTTTTCTTGTTTGTGGATTAGGAATAATTACATTTTTTTTACCAGAACTTTCATTTTCAAACTCTTCAAAATCAAACATTCCACTCCAGCGGGCAATCTTTTCCTCCACCTCCGCTCTGGATTTGCCATAGCGTTCACGCGAAACAGCTATTGCCTTTCCTTCATTATTTTCAGTGTCCGCTAGACTTATTGGCGGAAGAGAAGTCGCGCTGAAAGCGTCTCCGGCAATTCCGTCAATCATAAGTTTCAAATACATTTGATATTTGGAAAGATTCACAATATCATTCATCAAAAAAACAGGATCGAATTCTTTTTCCAAAGCCTCGGCGTCTTCCGCTCCAACACGAAAAGAAACGATTGTTCCAACATTGCCAAAAATGGCATCTCGCACTGTGGTGTTGCCATCAAAAATAAGCTGATTGACATATTGATGAGCTAAAATCAGAGCCAAGCGATATTTTCTCGCTTCGGACAAAATATTGGCAAAAGATTCGGTGGCAAAATTTTGAAATTCATCCACATACAGAAAAAAATCTTTTCTTTCATTTTCCGGAATCTCTACTCGTCCCATGGCCGCCAACTGAATCTTTGTCACAATCATTCCACCCAGTAGTCGCATCGCGTCTTCTCCAATTCTTCCTTTGGAAAGATTGACAATCAAAATTTTCTCATTATCCATAATATCTCGCATATCAATGGAAGATTTTGGTTGCCCTACGATATGACGAATGACAAAAGATGACAAGAATTGTCCGACTTTGTTTTGAATAGCTGCTACAGCTTCTTTCCTGAATTTATCCTCCCATTTATCAAATTCATTGAGCCAAAAAGATTTCACCACTGGATCTTTTATTTTTGGATAAACTCTTTTTCGATAGTTAGCATCGCTCATCATTCGATTTACTCCCAGCATTGTTGAACCGGGATAATCCAAAAGAGCCAAAATGGTATTGTTCAAAATATATTCCATTCTCGGGCTCCATACATCTGGCCAGATTTTTTTGAAAACTCCCATCATACCAGAAGCCACCAAATGTTTTTTGTCCTCCTCCACTGATTCCAAAATGTTAAAAGCAATTGGAAATTCTTTGTCCGCCGGATTGAAATATACCACATCATTTATGCGATTAGCAGGAATAGCCCGAAGCATTTTTTCTGCGCCTTCGCCGTGTGGATCAACATAACACATTCCACGGCCAGCTTGAATATCTTGAATCGCCATGTTTTCCAACATGTTAGATTTTCCCATTCCAGTTTTTCCAATCACATACATATGACGCCTACGGTCATCTGTTTTTATCCCAAAACTTCTTTCTTGGTTTCTAAAATTAGTTTTAGCAAAAAGATTTATCTCGCTCATATTTTTTATTCTATTGGTAAATTAGCCGGCGCACTACCCAATCTTCCCGCAGTTCTTTGCACTGCTGGAGATTTCACTCCCATATCAGGGAAATGAAACACTGTCGCCAATTCTTTGGTAGAAAAAATCATATTCACTCCATCCATATTACGAAATCTATAACGATTCAAAAGTTTTCTTTTTCTTATATTAGCTCTCGGTTCAGTGAAAAATATTTTTCCATAAGTTTTAGAAATATCTTCTGGCTTAAATTGATTGAAATTTAAATCATTAAATTGTTTCAATGCCCCAATAAAAGAAGTTTTAAATGATCCGTCCCAGCTATCTTTTTTTGCCAAATAAATATAGCGCATCTTTGTTTTGAAAAGATTTCTACCCAAATTTTCTTCCGTGGCCTTTAAAAGTTCTTTCTCCCCCGGAGAAAGGCGAAATTCCAATGGCCCCAGCTCTTCTTTTTTTGCTGTTGCAAATTCTACAGGAGCTGATAAACCCTTAAATAAATTAGAAAAAACATCCACCAAATGCCCCCCGACTCCCATTACCTCAACTGCTTTTTCCCCTTTGAGTTTTTTTACCACATCCATATGCTCTTTCTTTTTTGCTTCTGGCTCTGGTAGCGGTTGCAAAACATATTGAAGCCAAATGTGCTGTCCGGGACCAAGCGATCCAATTATTTCCGCGATAGCCGACATCGGATCATTCATTTCTCCTGAAACAGTTTCTTCAAATCTGTCATAAGTCTTAATTGGAATCGGGCCTTTGGCTACAAATTCAAAATCAGTTCCCCAAAGATCCCAATCTTTATTGGGAATAATTTTCGGAAAATTTGCTGTATAGTCGGGCACTTCCAAAACTTCTGCATCCGGATATTGCGCATAAATATTGGCTTCCACAAGTCCCAAAAATCTTTTTTGCGTGCGGATATAGAAATGGAACTTTCCTTCTTCTCCCACAATTTCTAAACTGAAACGGTCGTGTTCCCAAGCTCCTTTTAAATATTCATCAAAGGTATTGTATGTTGACAAGACTCCAGCCATACTGGAAAAAATAGTTTCCATCATTTTTGGACCTTTTTCAATCTCTCGCGGAGGAATTATCTCCACAAATGTCCATTGCTGAAGCCTTCGCCAAGAAGTAGCGGACTTAACAAGAGTGAAGTCCTTCCAAATAATCTTAAAGATATACCAAAACATTATCGGCAAGATAATCCACCAAAAAAAACTGATGGCTTGCCACAAGGCTACAAATATTGCAAAGATGTCCGAAGCGTTGTTCATGACATTTGTCATTCCTTACGAAATACGAATTAGTACGAATGTACGAATACGAGATAAACTAAGAAAATATAAAAAATATTTTTAATTCACATTAGTACATTCGTAAATATTCGTAATTCGTAAGGATTAGTCTATTTTTTTATGTAATAACAATCATCTTGCCTTCCAAAAATTTTAGCGTTATTCAAATTGATGCTAATTGTAGTTTTTTTCACTTTTCGAACTCTCAAAACTTCTTCAATTATTTCTTCTTTTTTAAGTGGTTTTTTCTTTTCTTGCAAAATATTTTTGATCACTTCTTGAATCGTCCCTTCGGAATATCCCCATTCTTTGAGCGCATAGATTCCTCGGCCAATGAGAATAAATCTTTCATCTTTGATTAGTTCGTTATGCACTGTTTGCGGATGAGCCTTTCTTTTGCCTAATTCAAATTTGTCGATAAGACTGGCGATTTCCACAAAGTGTAGAGGTTTTTTATGTTCCTTGAGAACTAGATGCACTCTTTCTCGCGTTCCTTTTGGTGAAACTTCCGCCCAATTTTTCATCCCTCTCTTGCCGAATTTATTCTTCTTGATGTTAGCTGAAGTTTTGAGAAAATTTAGAATTTTTCCTTTTGGCAAATTCGGCAAAGTAGAAAAAAGTTTCTCGATAATTTCCTCATCACTAAATAACCTTTTTTCTTCTTTAACAATTTTTTCCGCTTCAGCTAAAGTTTTCTTCATTTCAGAAATTATATTTTCAGAAACAGTCCAAATTTTTTCAAAAACATTTTTTTCTTCCGCTTCTAGAATTCTTTTAGAACAAAGAGCGAAAAACTTTATAGCGTTAGCTTCTGCTTGTCCAGTGGAATTAAATTTTTCAATAATTTCACTTACTTTTATTATACCATCGTTTTTGTTAATTGTAAAAATTATTTTTTCTTCGGCGCTCACAAAGCTTTCGTGTTCCGTTTTGGCGGAGATATTTCGAAGTGCTTCAAATATTATCTGTCGTACTCTTTCTCGAGTTATTCCATAATGACGCCCAATTTTATCCAGTGTTTCTCGATTTCCATTTAAAAGACCAAATCTTTTCTGCACTATCTCTCGAGATCTTTGATTTAAACCTGAAAGCAAATCGTTTGATAAACCTAAAAATAGCGATTTTTTATCGCTAGTGCTAATTTTTGAATTTTTACCCTTTTCCTTGTTATTAACCATTTTTTTAAATATATTAACTCATACATGCCCACTTAGGTGGGCTAACCACATACTTTTTTAATTCAAACTATTCTAGCATAGATTGGATATTTGTCAAGTCTTTTATTATTATGCTACATTGAAAGAGAACTTATGAAATATTTGAACGCGCTAAACAAAATCGCTGGAGTCGGAGCAAAAAGGATGCAGTTGCTTTTGAATTTTTTCGAAACCGGTGAAAATATTTGGCACGCCGACTTAGAAGATCTCAAAAATAGCGCTGTTGGAGAAAAATTAGCCGAAAAAATATTCCTGGAAAAAGCCAACATTAACCCTGATTTTGAATGGGAAAAAATGCAAAGAGAAAATATCCAAATGATTACTCTTCCCGATTCGCTCTATCCTGCACTTCTCAAAGAAATCCATAATCCCCCATATATTATTTATACAAAAGGAGAATTTAATATAAATGCCTCTCCGATGATTTCCATTGTTGGTTCAAGAAGATACACCTCTTATGGTTCACAAATTGCCACCAGTCTCGCCAAAGATTTGGCTAGTGCTGGTGTTGTTGTTGTGAGCGGAATGGCACTTGGCATTGACACCTTCGCTCATCGAGGCGCGCTGGACAATGATGGGCGAACTATCGCTGTTCTTGGCAACAGTTTAGATGATATAAATATTTATCCAAGAGATAATTTCAATTTATCTCGTGAGATAATGAGAAGTGGAGCGCTTGTTAGTGAATATCCATTAGAAATGCCTGCTGGACCGATGACTTTTCCTGCGCGTAACAGAATTATCGCTGGGCTCACCCTTGGAACAATCGTAATTGAAGCAGGAGAAAAAAGCGGTTCACTCATCACAGCTAATATGGCCTTGGAATATAATCGAGAAATTTTTTCTGTGCCTGGTTCAATTTTCTCCCCATTGTCTTTTGGCACCAACAATCTCATAAAATCTGGCGCCCGCGTTGTTACGGGGATAAAAGATATCCTAGAAGAATTAGATTTAAATAAAGAAACCATAAAGAAAGAACTGTCTCCAAAAAATCCAACCACTGCTGAAGAAAAAATCCTGCTAAAAATACTTTCCGCCGATCCCCTGCACATTGACAATATCGCGAAACTAGCTAAACTGCAGACAGCAATGTGTTCCGGCACACTTTCAATGATGGAAATTAAAGGCTGGGTAAAAAACATTGGCGGACAAAACTATATTCTAATATAACGCGAATGGAAAAACTAATAAACACAAATAATAAAAACACCCTAATTTATCCTGAATTGAGTTATGAAATTATCGGCATACTCTATGATATCCATAATGAATTAGGAAATAAGTATCAAGAAAAATACTATCAAAGAGCCATTGAAATAGAATTTATTGATAAAAAAATATCCTTCAAGAAAGAGTTACCAGCAAATTTAGTTTATAAGGGAAATAAAATAGGAAAATATTTTTTAGATTTTTTAATAGAAAACAAAATTATTTTAGAGATAAAAACTACTGATAGTTTTAAAGTGCGTGATTTTAAACAAGTTTCTGCTTATTTAAAAAACACAAACATGCATCTGGGCATATTAGCTAATTTCAGAACAGAAAAATTAACTTACAAAAGAATTTTAAATCCAGATTATTTATATTCGAATTAATTCGTTTTAACATTCGTAATTATATGCGTTTAGTAATTGTAGAGTCTCCAACCAAAGCCAAAACTATTTCCAAATTTTTGGGAAAAAGTTTTATCGTGAAATCATCCTACGGTCATGTTCGCGATTTACCGCAAAAAGAAATGGGTATTGATATTAAGAACAATTTTACTCCGGAATATACCATTCCTGCTAAGGCCCTGCCGAGAGTTTCTGAACTTCAAAAATTAGCCAAAAAAGCTGATGAAGTAATCCTCGCAACTGACGAAGACCGTGAAGGAGAAGCTATCTCTTGGCATCTACAAGAAGCCCTGGGGCTATCAGAAAAAAATACTCAGCGTATAGTTTTTCATGAGATAACCAAAACTGCCATTGAAAAAGCGCTTGAAAATCCTCGTTCGATTGATCTTAATTTAGTTGACGCTCAACAAGCACGAAGAGTTTTGGATCGCTTGGTGGGTTATGAACTTTCTCCATTTTTATGGAAAAAAATTAGACGGGGACTTTCAGCCGGCCGTGTTCAATCAGTGGCACTACGTCTCATTGTTGAACGTGAAAAAGAAATCAAGGCTTTTAAGCCGGAAGAATATTGGAATATAATTGCTAAAATAAAAAAACAAAAGATCGAAAGCTCTTCGACTTTTGAAGCTAAACTTTCCAAAGAAAATGGCAAAGCTTTTGGTAAAATGGGGATAAAAAACAAGAAACAGGCAGAAACACTAAAAAATTTCTTGGAAAAATCTGACTTCGAAATAACTTCTGTTACTAAAAAAGAAACCCAAAAAAATCCCCTGCCTCCATACACCACTTCCACCTTACAACAAGATGCTAATAGCCGTCTTGGTTATAGCGCTAAACAAACCATGGCTATTGCCCAAAAATTATATGAAGGAATAAATATCGGCTCTGCTGGTTCTGTTGGACTTATAACGTATATGAGAACTGACAGTTTGAATCTTTCCATGGAATCCTTGATTTCCGCTACAAAAAAAATTGAAACACTTTTTGGAAAAGAATATGCCCTTGCTAGCCCGCGTTTTTTCAAAAATAAATCCAAGGGCGCGCAGGAAGCTCATGAAGCTATTCGTCCAACTTTTCCCGAGCATGATCCAGAATCGATAAAAGAATATTTGGATTCAAAACAATACCGACTATACAAATTAATTTGGCAAAGAATGATAGCTTCGCAAATGACTAGCGCGATCCTAGACAGCGTTACGGTGGATATTTCAGCTTCACAAAAAAATTCTTCAAATATTTATACTTTGCGCGCCAATGGATCCACCATCAGATTTGATGGCTATCTAAAAATTTATGGCGACAAAATGCCCGTTACTGAAAATATTTTGCCCGAGCTCGAGGAAAAAGAAAAGGTTGATCTAGTTGAAGTCAAATCGGAGCAAAAATTTACCGCTCCACCAGCCCGCTATAGCGAAGCTGCCCTCATTAAAACGATGGAAGAATTTGGCATTGGCCGACCATCCACTTATGCGCCAACCATTTCCACTATCATCGACAGAAAATATGTGGAAAAAGATGAAAACAGGAAACTCTTTCCTTTGGAAATTGGTTTTGTTGTGAGTGATCTTTTAGCTGAGCATTTTTCCCAAATTGTTGATTATAAATTTACCGCTAAAATGGAAGAAGATTTGGATGAAATTGCTGAAGGCAAAAAAGAATGGGTGCCGGTAATTAAAGATTTTTATGTACCTTTTCACAAAAATCTCAAAGAAAAAACCAAGGAAGTCACCAAGGAAAGTTTTCAAGAAAAACTTGGGACAAGCTGTCCGGAATGTGGCGGGGATTTAATTGTAAAATTCGGTCGCTTTGGAAAATTTGTGGCTTGCTCAAATTATCCCAATTGCAAGCATACTGAAAAAACTGAAGACGAAAAAAAGATTGAAGAAAGTATTGAAAAAGAAAATGGCAAAGAAGCTTGCGAACTTTGCGGTGCGCCGATGGTTATAAAAAGAGGAAAATTTGGAATGTTTTTAGGTTGCTCCGCTTACCCAAATTGCAAAAATATCAAAAAAATTGAAAATAAAACTGGCGTAAATTGTCCTAAGTGTGGCGTGGGAGAGATCGTCGAGCGAAAATCTAAGCGTGGGCGCAGTTTCTATAGTTGCAACACTTATCCTAAGTGTGATTTCGCTATTTGGAACAAACCCAATGGAGAGCTTTGTCCTAAATGCAAAGGTCTTTTGGTTTTCGCCGCTAAAAATAAAATTAAATGTTCCACCAAGGAATGTGATTTTGAAAAAGAAAACTCCAATTAAATGTAATACGACATATAAGTCCTATTATTTGTTAAAATTAGCTACATATTAGTTTAAATTCGTGATTTATGATAACCATTGAAGATGTAATCAAAAATGCTAAGTTAAACATTGATGCTCGAAGAGAAGCGTTAATTAGAAGTGCCTATCAAGTAGCTTTGTCTGCTCATACCGGACAAAAAAGAAAATCCGGCGAAGATTATATCCAACATTCCCTGCACACTGCTCTAAATTTAGCCAAAATAGGTATGGGCTCGAAAACAATTTCAGCCGGACTCTTGCATGATGTGCCGGAGGATACCGAAGTCACATTAGAAGAAATAGAAAAAAAATTTGGATCAGAAATCGCCAAAATGGTTGATGGGGTGACGAAGCTTGGAAAGATAAAATTGCGCGGTACAAAAGAAGAAAATTATCTGGAAAATCTTCGCAAGATGTTTTTAGCTATGGCTGAAGATATCCGGGTTGTGCTCATTAAATTAGCCGACAGGCTACATAATATGGAGACGCTCGAAAGCTTACCACCAGAAAAACAAGAACGGATCGCGCGAGAAACTCTGGAAGTTTTTGCTCCCATTGCCAATCGACTGGGAATCGGAGAAATAAAAGTCCGCCTTGAAGATTTGGCTTTCAAATTTTTGGACAAAGAAAATTATCAGTATGTTTCTGGAATACTAGCCGAAGAAAAAGAAGAAATGAAAAAATATATCAATGTGATGATTGCTGACATCCGCAAAGAATTAGCCAAAGAAAGAATAGAAGTTATTGATATTTATGGCCGTTCCAAACATTTCTATAGTCTTTTTCAAAAACTCAAAAAACACGATATGAATATCGATAAAATTTATGATCTAGCTGGCATTCGAATTATTGTGCCAGAAATCGTAAATTGTTATGAGACATTAGGAATTGTGCATAAAAAATATCGCCCGCTAGTTGGACGCATCAAGGATTATATATCCCTGCCAAAACCCAACGGCTATCAATCCATTCATACTACAATTTTTGGGCCGGAAGGAAATTTTTTGGAAATCCAAATCCGCACCAAAAAAATGCACGATGAGGCAGAATTCGGAATTGCGGCTCACTGGATATATTCAGAAAAGAAGAAAGGTTTCAGAAATTTTTTCTTTCGCGAAAAAGCTAAGGCTCCAGAAAAAGAAATTGCCTGGGTGAAACAATTACGAGAATGGCAAAATGAACTTGGTAAAGACGATAAGGAATTCATCGAGAGTCTCAAAATTGATTTTTTCAAAAATCACATTTTTGCTTTCACTCCACAAGGCGATATTATCGATCTTCCAGAAGAAGCTACTCCGATTGATTTTGCCTACAAGGTTCACAGTGAAATCGGTGATCGAGCAATGAGTGCCCGAGTCAATGGGAAAATGGTTCCTCTGGATTATAAAGTTAGAAATGGTGAGGTTATCGAAATAATCACTTCCAAAGATCACAAAAATCCCAGTCGAGGCTGGCTCAACTTCGTAAAAACCTCCGCCGCCAAATCACACATTAAGAAGTTTATGAAAAAAGAAGGGATGATATAAAAAAATTTTCAATTTCTAATTTTCAATTTTCAAAAAAATCCGCCCGAAAGCGGATTTTTATAATTATCATCTAATTACGTAATTAAATATGTAATTAAATATGTAATTAAAAATTCAAGCTTCGCGATTACGAAACCAAGCATAGATTACTAAAGCAAAAATCAAAAAAATTGAAACTGAAAGCACAAAAAATGGCTCTATACCACTTAGTTTTTTGGTAAGCCACGAAAAATACGCCGGCCAATACACACCAATGGCTTTCTCATAAAATTCAACAGCTGCCTGAATAATTTTTTCTAACATCAATTTATTTTATCTTCCCCAAAATATTATTCAATTCTTCTTTGGAATAATATTCGATCACGATCTGCCCACCACTGCCGGATTTTTTGATTTTGACTTTGGTACCAAGAATTCCAACAAGTTCATCTTCTAAACTTTTGGTTTCCGGATCAATAACAATATTCCTTTTGTGCGAGTGAACAGTCACTTCTTTGGTTTTGTCTTCGGTTTGGCGCACAGTCAAACCATTTTTGATTATGAGTTCATAGAAAGCTCTTTGTTTTTCTGGATTAGGAATGGCTAAAAGTAATTTGCAATGTCCTTCCGTAATTTTTCCTTCTACTAAAGCTTTTTGAATTTCAATGGGCAAATTCAAAAGTCGAACTTTGTTGGCCACTGAGCTTCGATTTTTTCCCATTTTTTTTGCCGTCTCTTCTTGCGTCAAAGCAAATTCATTGGTAAGTTTCAAATATGATTTAGCTTCTTCAATTGGATTCAAATCTTGACGTTGAATATTTTCGATGATCGCCAATTCTAGTTTTTGTTGATCAGTTGTTGTTTCTCGCATAATCACCGGCACAACAGCAAGTCCCGCAATTTTAGCTGCCTGAAAGCGCCGTTCACCAGCAATAATCTGATATTGCCCGCCAGATTTACTCACCACAATTGGCTGGATTATGCCATGCTCTTTTATTGAATCAGCCAACTCTTGCAATTTCGCTTCATCAAAAACCGTTCGCGGTTGGTATGGATTGGGCACAATTTTTGAAATTTCAATTTCTTCGATACCATTTTTCTCTTCAGAAACATTTATAATTGGTTTTCCGGAAGCGCCAAAATAGTTGAAATCTTCTGCCGGCTTATCAATTTTTTTTGATTTTTGAGGAATGAGTGAGGAAAGCCCCCTACCCAATCCATAATTCTGAGCCATAATTTTTATTTTAAAATATTTTAATTACCAAATTATTCGTAAATTCGTATATTTGTAAAAAATTCGTAATTCGTAAAGTTTAAACTGAAAAATCTTTTTTATTATTATTTTTATCCATCTCGATAATTTCTCTGGCTAGATTTTTGTAAGCCCTCGCGCCCTTGGAAAGCGAATCGAAACTCAAAATAGACTTACCAAAGCCTGGAGCTTCCGCTAAACGAATTGAACGCGGAATAACACTGTCAAAAACATGCCCCGGAAAATGATCTTGCACTTCCTTGACTACTTGACGCGCCAAACGATTTCGTTTGTCATACATCGTGAGAAGTGCGCCCATAATCTTGAGCTGTGGTTGAAGATTCTCCCTGATGAGATTGATTGTATTTAGAAGCTGACTAAGTCCTTCCAAGGCAAAATATTCTGTTTGTACGGGAATAATAATTTCATCGCTGGCTACCAAACCATTGATTGTGAGAAGTCCAAGGCTTGGTGGAGAGTCAATAATAATATAATCATAATTAGTTCTAATTTCTCGCAGAACATTATACAGTCGAAATTCTCGATTATCCAAATGCACCAGCTCAATCCCCGCTCCGGCCAAATCCTGCGACGCAGGAATCAAATCATGACCGAAAGTTTCCGTACGCATAATTATTTTCGATGGATGTTCTCCAAGTATCATTGAATGATAGAGGCTTTTTTCAATTTCTCTGACATTTAATCCTAGCCCCGAAGAAGCATTCCCCTGTGGATCAAGGTCCACGAGCAAAACAAACTTGCCTAGCTCTGCCAGATAGGTTGCTAGGTTAATGGCTGAAGTGGTTTTGCCCACTCCGCCCTTTTGGTTGACTAATGAAATAATCTTTGCCATAATCTATAAGTATAAGCATATTATACTACAAAAGATAAACAAGCACAAAAGGGCATGTGGCGGAATTCCTGCCTGCCGGTAGGCAGGGGTTTACGCGCACGACTCCCGCCCGCCTTGCTTCGCTTTTGTATTTTTTATTGAAATTAAAATAGAATATAAACATGCCCAAGTGGCGGAATTGGTATACGCGCGCGACTCAAAATCGCGTGGGAGCAATCCCTTGAGAGTTCGAGTCTCTCCTTGGGCACAAAAATCATATTTTCCTACCTATTATAATAATATTTTTCTTGTTAAGCACAAGGGATTTTTCAATTTGGAAACCAGTATTTCTAAAAAGTTTTTCCAATTCTTTTTTTCTAAACATATAATGGAAGCGATTAAAGATTTCACCTTGATTGTTTCTAAAAGGAATGATGATATCTTTTTTCCAAAGAGCTTTCGGACTCAGCCAATATTTCCAATATTTCTTTTGCCATAAATTCCAAACGCTGATTATAATTATTCCTCCGGGTTTTGTCACACGATAAATTTCTCTAGCCATCGCTTTGGCATGACCAGGAGGAAAATGATGAAAAACTGAAATTGACACGACACTGTTGAAAAAATTATCAGAAAATGGTAAGATGTCTGAACTGGATATTTTTTGAAAACTAACCCCCTCTTTTGAATATTTCTCCTTGGCGATATCAATTAGTTTTTGCGAAACATCCACGCCGAAATATTCAAGCTCCTCACCTTTCAACATTTCCAAAAAGCGTCCATTGCCACAGCCAAAATCCAAAATTTTATCTGAATTTTTAATATCCTCTAGAATAAAATCAAAACCAGGCCAAAAATGCTTCCGAGTACCAGAAAACTTATCCGCCATTAAATCATAACCGTTTTCAATGTCTTTTAAAATTTTATTTTCTACTTCATTATTCATATTTATAATAAACTAAATTGAATGATTAAAATTTTCGATAAATTACTGTTTGAGAGTCCAGAAATTATCCAAAATTTTTCTGTTGTCGCCGTTGGTTGTCAGAAAAATTTTGGCAAGAATTTCTAGGACTCGAGTTTAATTTAGAGAAAATTTTAATTATTCAATTCCCCCGCGACCCCATGCTTAAATCCTATGACAATTTCATAAAACTAGCAACCCAAACCAAGATTTCAAATCCTGAGCTCTTTTTGAAACGCAAAAAAGAAATTTGCAAAAATTTGGGACTGCCACTCCCAACCAACGCCGACATTCGCGAACTTTATGAAAAAATGATTCTCGAGAAAAAAATCAAACGTAATCCGGATTTAGAAAATTGTCTTTTTAGCAAAAAAATTCGCACTGATTCTGGCGTGGCCGTGGTGGCAGTGCTTACCAAAAGTTATCCTTGCCCAGGAAAATGTATCTATTGTCCGGACGAATTAGAAATGCCCAAAAGCTATCTCTCAAATGAACCGGCTGTGATGCGCGCCATTTCCGCTAAATTCAATCCTTATCTTCAAGTGCAAAGAAGAATTCACGCCCTAGAGCTCAACGGTCACAAAACTGACAAAATAGAGATTATCGTGATGGGCGGAACTTTTTCCTATCTGCCAAAGGCCTATCAAAATAAATTTATCTTGGAATGTTTTCGAGCTTGTAATGATTACCCTAAATCAAAAAACAAGGAACAAGGAACAAGGAACAATATTAAAATAAAATTAGAAAATGAACAAAAGAAAAATGAGACGGCTAAGCATAGAGTTGTTGGGCTAACACTGGAAACGCGACCGGATTATATCGACTCGGAAGAATTGATCAATTTTAGAAATCTTGGATGCACTCGAGTAGAACTCGGGGTGCAAAGTATTTTTGATGATGTTTTAGAAAAAAATAAACGCGGGCACGATGTCCAAAGAACTATCGAGGCTACAAAACTTCTCAAAGATTTTGGTTTCAAAATCAACTATCATATTATGCCAGGACTACTTGGCTCCAGCGTCAAAAAAGATTTTCAAATGTTTGAAAAATTATTTTCTGATTCTAACTTTCAGCCGGATATGCTAAAAATTTATCCAACCATCGTTATCCGTCAAAGTCCACTATATAAAATATGGAAAACCGGGAAATATAAAGCCCTCACCGACAAAAGCTTTGAAAAATTTATATTGCGCGTCAAAAATGAAATCATTCCCCCCTATGTCCGAATTTCTCGTCTAGTGCGCGATGTGCCCGAAAATTCTATTCTCGCCGGACCAAAAATTTCTAATCTTCGTCAACTAATTGCCAAAAATTCTACTTGCCCTTGCATTCGCTGTCGTGAAGTGCGCGCAGATTATAGTCTCAAAGACCTGCCCGCAATGCTTCGCTCTTTAAATAATTCGGATGATAATATAAGTTCACAAAAATTAAAATCTAAGCAACAGAATAAATATAGCATAGCGATGCAGGCGGGAAAAATAATTTTGAATCGTATTGATTATCCTGCTAGCAATGGCCAAGAAATATTCTTAGAATACACTAATCAAGATAGGTCAAAACTTTTCGCACTTTTACGTCTACGAATAAATAACGAAAAAAGCATAGTCCCAAATATTCTAAAAAATTCTGCTATAATAAGAGAAGTGCATACTTATGGTAAAATGAATCAGATCAACCAAAAAGATAATGTTTCACCCCAGCACATCGGTCTTGGAAAAAAATTAATCCTCGAGGCCGAAAAAATCGCCAAAAAAGAATTCAACCTTGATAAAATTGTAGTAATTTCAGGCGTCGGCGTACGTGGATATTATCGAAAATTGGGATACAAATTAAAGGATAGTTATATGGTGAAAAAATTATAATAATTAATTAATTTAAAAAATATGCAAAAAATAATAATCGCGTCTGGTCCAGTAATTGTAGAAAATAATAAAGTTCTTCTTGATCAACATGGAGACACAACTTTCTGGAAATTTTGCGGAGGAAGAGTGGAAGATTTTCAAACAGATCTAATTGAAAATGCCCGACGCGAAGTTAAGGAAGAAATGGGAATTGAAATTGAAATCTTGGATGAAAAACCATTTCTAATGCACACAAAAAAGAAACCCCCGAGGGTAATCTTGATGTCATTCTAGTTCATTTTTTAGCCAAGAGAATTGGCGAAATAACACCAGGAGAAGACATTCGAAAATGGGATTGGTTAGATATCGAAAATCTTCCACAAGACCTTGCGCCAAATATCTTACCAGCCCTAAAATATTTTGGATTTATAAAATAAAACTTTTTTTTTCATTTTAATAAAAAACCGCCTTTCCTCAAGAGAGAATTAGCGGTTTTTGTTGTCCTTATTTTATTTGAACATATTATACAATGACATTATGCACAAAAAAATATTGCCCATTGCACCAACAGCGTACAATATTTTTATTTTACTTTTACTCATCGTATAAAGATCGTTTGCGATGAGTGCAAAAATAAAATAAAAGATTGTTTCAAAAATTCCACTTATTATTGTCATTATCAGCCCTCCCTTAATATAGTTTTATACCTATTATTTTCTACTAATAAGACATTCCATGTAAGCATACCTATTTTATAAAGTCAATAGACCCACGAAAAACTTTAATTTTACAAAATAAATTCATTAACCACCTCCAAAATCCCCTCTTCATCCAAGCCAACTTCCTTGAGAAGTTCTTCGCGGGTTCCGTGTTCGAGGAATTTATCGGGAAGACCAATATTTCTAATTGAAACTTTCAAATTTTCTTTGGCCAAAAATTCGTTGACCGCGCTTCCTGCTCCGCCGGCAATGACATTGTCTTCAATGGTGACAAAATATTTATGCGTCTGGGATAAATTTTTTAGCATCTCCTCATCGAGCGGTTTGACAAATCGCATATCCACCAAAGTCGCGTCCAGAACTTGGGCGGTTTTTTTGCAATTTTCCAGAAGTGTGCCAAAAGACAAAATCGCCACATTTTTTCCAGAACGAATACTTTTTGCTTTGCCAATTTCAAGAGAATTATATCTCTCTTGATTATATTTTCCACTTCCGCCCCCTCGAGGATAACGCACCACAGCCGGCCCCTTATACTTATATCCAGCACTCAACATAGCAAAACATTCATTTTCCGAAGATGGCGTCATAAGGACTAAATTTGGAACTGCTCGAAGGAATGAAAGATCAAAACTCCCGTTATGCGTGGCGCCATCTGGCCCAACAACACCAGCCCTATCAATCGCAAAAAGCACATCCATATTTTCCAAAGCTACATCATGAATAATTTGGTCATAGGCTCTTTGCAGAAAAGAAGAATAAATTGAAACTACCGGTTTAGCACCCTGCGCAGAAAGCCCCGCCGAAAAAGTGACGGCGTGTTGTTCAGCGATTCCTACATCATGAAAACGCTCTGGGAAAATTTTGCGAAACTGTGAAAGACCTGAACCCTCGCACATTGCCGGCGTAATCGCCTGAAGTTTTTCATCTTTTCTGGCTTTCTCACAAATCCAATCAGAAAAAACATCTGAGTAAGTTATTTTTTTGGCGCTAACTCCATTTTTCTTGCCCGTCGCCAAATCAAAGGGCGACACCGCATGCAAAGAAAATTCATCCCTTTCCGCATGCTTGTATCCCTTGCCTTTTGTCGTCACTACATGCAAAAATTTCGGGCCTCTAATCTTTTTTAGATTTCCCAAAACCTCAACCAAATTTTTCACATCATGTCCATCAATTGGCCCATAATATTCAAAACCTAATTGTTCAAAAAGCGTGGAAGGCACCAGCATTCCCTTGGCTTGTTTTTCTGCCCGGCGTAAAAATTTTTCCAAAATCGGAACACGGCTAAAAAATTTCCGCCCTTTTTCTCTCGCCCTCACAAAAGAAGAGGAAGAAATTATTTTTGTGAGATATTTTTCCAAACCACCTACATTAGGCGAAATCGACATCTTGTTGTCATTTAGCACCACTAGCATATCGGCACCAACATCTCCCGCATGATTCAACGCTTCAAACGCCATCCCACCAGCCAGTGCGCCATCTCCAATCACCGCCACAATTTGTGGGGCATTTTTTTTGTTCCTGTTGGCAAGCGCCATACCGACTGCGGAAGATATTGAAGTGCTAGTGTGACCAACACTACAAGCATCATATTCACTTTCAGTTTTTTTGGGAAAAGGGGCTAGTCCTCCTTTCTTCCTAATTGTATGGAGTTTTTCTTTTCGCCCAGTGAGCATTTTATGCGGATAAGCTTGATGACCCACATCCCAAATCAAAATGTCTTTCGGGGTATCGAAAATATAATGCAAAGCCACCGTGAGTTCTACCACACCCAAATTTGAACCGAAATGACCGCCGGATTTTGAAACGCTTTCAACCAAAAAATCGCGGACTTCCGCGCAAAGTTCCGGCAATTTTTCTGGCGGAGTTTTTTTCAAATCAACCGGAAAATTGATAGTATCTAATAGTTTTTTAGCCTTTTTTTCTTCCATATTTTGCAATCTTTATTCTACGCCAAAAAAGGAAATCAATCAACTTCCAGAAGCTAAGATTCGGGCTAACCCGAAGCTTGGCTTCTGTTTTACTATTACCCCTTAAATATTGATTAACAATTTCTTGCGACCGCAAAATATTGTTCATCATAATTTATTACAGAAAATATAAAAATGATATAATAATTTTATTTTTTTCCCGCCAACTGTCCACAAGCCCCTTCGATGTCTGCACCAAGACTTCTTCTGATTGTGCAGTTAATTTTATTCTCAAGCAAATAATTTCTAAATTTCACGGCTTGTTCCGCGCTAGAAGAAATGAATTTATCCTTACTATCAGTTGAATTATATCGAATCAAATTCACATGCAAGAGTTGCGGTTTTTCGAAAGACTTAATATATCCTAATAAATTTTTAGCATCTTTCTCGGAGTCATTGAGCCTAGAAAACAAAATATATTCCAAGAAAACTTTACGATTAGATTTTTGGAAATATTTTTCCAACTCGATTTTCAGTTTTTCTAAACTTAAATTTTTGTTGGCTGGCATAAACTCAGCTCTTTTTTCATCTTGAGAAAAATGAAGTGACACCGCCAAATTTACTTGTGGGAAATCTTCGGTCAATTTTTCTATCCCGCTAGGAATTCCCACCGTCGAAATTGAAATTGAACGCGAACCAAAAGCCATACCTTTTGGATCAGACAATATTTTCAAACTTTGCAAAACCTCTTTCCAATTCAAAAACGGTTCCCCCATCCCCATATAAACAACATTATTCAATATGCCTCCTCTCCCTTTGGGAGAGGATGTCGCGTACTCGCGACAGGAGAGGGAGCGGGCTGAATCAGTTTTCAAATATTGTTTCCAAAACAAAACCTGATCAACAATTTCTTCGGCCGTTAAATTTCGTTTGAATCCCGTTTGTCCCGTCGCGCAAAAAGCGCAATTCATCGGGCACCCAACTTGGCTCGAAATACAGACTGACCAAATGTTTTCTTTTGGCGAAATCAAAACTGTTTCAATTTTGTTGCCATCGGACAATTTCACGAGCGCCTTAGCCGAATTTACATCTTTTGAAATTAGAACTTTTTCCACTTCAAAAGAAAGTATCTTTTCTTTTTCCAAAACACTTCTCAACTCTTTCGGAATCGTCGAAATTTCCCCGAAACTCGAAATCCCATCTTGATAGACGGCTTTTTTTATCTGCCCCAACCGAAATTTCGGCTGTTTTTGATCTTTTAGAATTTGTTCGATTTTTTCAATGTTCATAATTTATATAAGTAAGAGATATAATTTTTTGCCTTAAATAAAGCCATAATTTAAAATTTCAATTTTTTCAAAAAAATTCAACTAAATTTCAAGAGTTAATCCTAAACATTTATATCTATATAAGCGAGGGGGATAATTTTTTGTTTTTAATTCTTGTTTGAGAATGCGGATTTTTTCTAAAATTTTTCGTATCAGCCGTTGACTTAGAGAAATTTTATTTAAAAAATACGCATTCGAGTTAATTAAAAACAAAAAATCATTCCCCGAGCGCACCCCACACATCCTCCGGCACATAAATATCTTTCCCTTTCGGACTCACCCCTGGATAAATCCAAGCAGAAATTATCTTAAAATTCCCTTCCATAACTTTCGACTTTAGACTTTTGACTTTCGACTTATTTTGATACATCACCCAAACTTCCTTTTTAGTTTTCTTAGAATCTTTCCTTTTCATCACCGCCGTAGTTTTGGGCGCAATGCCGGTTTCAGTTCGATCAGGTCGGCGAACAACACTCTTGACTGCCGTCGGACTCAAGCCATATTGAAGAAGTTTATATTTCGCATGGTTCGTCCAAAAAAATTCTCGGGTGTTTTTGATTGAGCTAATATCCATAATTATTCCACCGTCACTGATTTGGCTAAGTTTCTCGGCTTGTCCACATCATATCCTTTGGCCACGCCAAAATAATAGGCGAAAAGTTGCAAAGGAATAACTGAAACAAATGGCGTGAGCATTTCCAAAGTTTTTGGAATATAAATTACATCATCGGCAATGCGCGCAATTTCTTTGTCACCCGCTGTCGCAATGGCAATTATTTTCCCGCCGCGCGCTTTTATTTCTTGCATACCGGAAATATTTTTTTCATAGACACTGTCTTTCGGACAAATGAAAATTGAAGGGAAGTTTTCGTCAATTAGTGCAATTGGACCGTGTTTCATTTCTCCTGTCGCATAGCCTTCAGCGTGCACATAGGAAATTTCTTTTATCTTTAGCGCTCCTTCAAGTGCAATTGGAAAATTATATTTTCTACCCAGATACAAGAAATCCTTAGCGCTCGAATATTTTTTAGCAATCTTTTTTATCTCCTTAGATTTTTTCAAAATTCCTTCAATTAATTTCGGCATATTTTTTAGCTCCTCTGCGATTCTTTCACTCATCACATTTGACATATCTCTTTGTCGCCCAAGCATCAAAGTCCACAACGCTAAAACTACAAGTTGCGTAGTGAAAGCTTTGGTTGAAGCCACTCCAATTTCCGGGCCAGATAGTGTGTGTGTTCCTGCATCAGTTTCACGCGCAATCGTTGAGCCAACTACATTCACAATTCCCAAAGTCAGTGCTCCTTTATTTTTCGCTTCGCGAATAGCCGCTAAGGTGTCAGCGGTTTCGCCTGATTGAGAAATGGCTACCACCGCTGTCGAAGGATCCAAGATTGGTTTTCGATAACGAAACTCTGAGGCATATTCCACTTCCGTTGGAATGCCGGCATATTCTTCTAGCATATATTCACCAACCAGTCCTGAATAATAGGAAGTGCCACAAGCCACGATGATAATTTTTTTTATTTTTCGAAGTCTTTTTTCTATCGGACGCAAACCACCCAGGATTGGAAAATTATTTTCCGACAAAAAATGTTCCACTCTTCCGCGCAGGCCATTAGCCATTACTTCCGGTTGCTCAAAAATTTCCTTGAGCATAAAATGTGGAAATCCTCCTTTTTTTGATTCCTCTAGTGTCCAATTTAATTTGGAAATTTCTTTGCTAACAATTTTATTTTTAATATTGCTAATTTCAAAACCATCTTGCCTAATCTCGGCCATCTCTCCATCATCCAGATAAATTACTTTGTTGGTATGTCGCACAATAGCGCTAGCGTCCGACGCCACGATAAATTCATCTTTGCCAATTCCAAGTATCAAAGGCGAACCATTCCTAGCAATGATTATTTTGTCTGGCTCATTTTTATTTATAATTGCTAAGCCATAAGTTCCGCGAACAAGTTTCAAAGCTTCCAAGACTGATTTTTTGAAATCTAGCTTTTTGTTGAATTCTTCAATTAGATGTGCCAAAACTTCCGAATCAGTTTCGCTTAGAAATTTATGCTTTTTCTTGAGAAGTATTTTTTTCAATTCTTGATAGTTTTCAATTATTCCATTGTGCACCAAAAAGATATTGCCCTTACAATCCCCGTGCGGATGAGAATTGATGTCACTGGGTTTGCCATGCGTCGCCCAACGCGTGTGAGCAATGCCAAGGTTCCCAGAAAAATCACGCTCCCCAATTTTATTTTGCAATTCAACCACCTTACCCACCGCTTTTAGGGTTATTATTTTTTCATTTTGTATAACTGAAATTCCCGCGCTATCATAACCACGATATTCCAGTTGCTTTAGTCCTTCCAAAAGAATCGGCACCGCTTTTTGTTTTCCAATATAGGCAATTATTCCACACATAAATTTTTAATTTAAATGTTTATTTATAACTTCAACAATTTGATCAGCATAATTTTTTATTTCTTCTTTGTCTCTTCCTTCCACCATCACCCGACACAAATTTTCCGTACCAGAATATCTCACTAACACTCTTCCATTTTCTCCCAAAATATTTTCTATCTTTTTTATAATTTCCATAATTTCCGAAATAGATTTCAATTCCGGCTTGCTTTTAACAATAACATTGACCAAAATTTTTGGAAACAAAACTATCTCGCGAACTAATTCGGACAAATTTTTCTTGAAATAATTTATAGCCGAAATCAACATCAGCCCCGAAGCCATTCCATCTCCTGTCGGTTGAAAGTTAGACATAATAATGTGACCCGATTCTTCTCCGCCAAGAACAACTTCTCTTTTTTTCATTTCTTGCGACACTTGCCGATCACCCACGCCAACCGCGAAATGTTCGATTCCAATTTTTTTCAAGCTACTGATAAATCCGATATTACTCATAACTGTTGTGACAACGGCATTGCTTCTTAATTCTCCTTTTTCTTGCATCATCTTGGCGATAAGATAAATTATCTGATCACCATTTAGCGCATTGCCTTTTTCGTCAACTACAATCAACCTGTCTCCATCGCCATCAAAAGCCAAACCAAGATCAGCTTTTTTTTCAATGACTTTTTTCCTAAGCGTTTCAATGTGTTGCGAACCGCAATTACTGTTGATATTTTTTCCGTTTGGACCAGCGAAAAGAACTTCGGAAACTTCTGCTTTTTTTTCAAATACCCTTGGCGCTATTTCATATGTCGCTCCATTGGCACAATCTAAAACTATTTTCAAGTTGCCAAGCTCTAAATTAGAAACTTTTCTTAGGAGAAAATTTGCATATTTTTCTTTAGCATCAGTTAGGACTATTTTTTGACCCAAAACAAAATCTTCCCCTATTTTTTTTGTTGATTCTTCCAAGATATATTTTTGCAACTCCAATTCTTCTTCATTGGTAAGTTTTGTGCCGTCACTATTGAAAGGCTTTAGCCCATTATATTCAAAAGAATTATGCGAAGCAGAAATTACTATTCCTGCGCCAGCCTTTTCTTCGCCAACTAAATAGGCCACACCAGGAGTTGGAATTATTCCTGCCAAAACGGCCGTTCCACCCATAGAAATTATTCCGCAAATTATCGCTTCTTCCAACATCACACCCGACTCTCGCGTGTCTCGTCCGATGACAATTTTGAGAGGCGCATTTCTTTTTTGACAATACAAAACCAGAGCTATTCCCATCTTAACTCCCATTTCCGGACCCATTATTTCCTCATTTACCAAAGCTCTAATTCCATCAGTGCCAAATAATTTCATAAATTTTATTTTATAGTTCGTAAGATTACACGAATTTATGCAAAACTTTTTCCGCTTCTTTCAAATCATCAGGATTACCAATGGCATGCCAATGTGTAGCCTTTTCCACTTTTATCTTATGATCCTTCGCCATCTTGGCTATAGTTTGTGGCAACCCAAATTCTCCGTTGCCAATCGAAACTAAACTATAATCAAAAAATCTTCTATCTAGCATGTACACACCAGTCGCAACTAGTTTATATTTTTTTGTTTTTGGCTTTTCTATCACTTCATTTAGTGTACCATTTCTGTTTGTCTTAATCACGCCAAATTTAGTAGGGTCATCGACTTCAAAACCCAAAATTGCCAAGTCATGCTTCAAAAGATTGTTCAAATCTTTTTTGGTATATAAATCATCGCCCATCATTACTAAGAATTTATCCTTAAGAACACTCTTGGCTAGATGAACGGCTCCACCAGTGCCATTTAGATTAGTTTGAAAAACATAAATAATTTTTCGACCATTGTAATATCTTTTGAAGTGACGGATTATATCTTCACTTCGATAACCCACGATAAAAATAATCTCTTTGATTTTTTTCGGCAATGCCTTTATTTTGTGCTCCAAAATCGGTTTGCCTTTTATTTTGAGCATCGGCTTGGTTGTCGCCGTTGTCAAATTTCCCATTCTTTTCCCTCGACCCGCCGCGAGTATAACTGCTTGCATATAAAATACACAAATATAACTAACACTGACACGAATTCAAACTAATTAGTTCCTTTCGTGAAGTATTCGTTAATTTTAGCGTTTATCTTTTTAGATAACTATATTAATTAATCTCCCCTTCACAAATATAACTTTTTTAATTTCTTTTTCTGCAATATGATTTTTAACTTTTTCTCTTTCAAGCGCAATAGTTTTCGCTTCATCTTCGGAGATATCGGCGCTCACCATTATTTTGTCACGCACTTTTCCATTGATTTGAATGATGAGTTCTATTTCTTCGTCCTTAATTAATTCTGGATCATATGCAGGCCATTTTTCTTGGAAAATAGAATTTTTATTACCTAATTTATTCCAAAGCTCTTCGGCGAGGTGAGGTGCGAAAGGAGATAAAAGTGTAATTAGTAATTGGTAATTAGTAATTTGGATTTTTTCTTGTTTTTCCATTTCATTAGCAAGAATCATTAGAGCCGAAATAGCAGTATTGAATCTTAAATTTTCTATATCCTCACTGACTTTTTTAATTGTCTTGTGAACCAGAGAGTTTAACTTTGAATTTTTAATATTTGAATTTTGTGATTTATTTGTGATTTGTGATTTGTAATTTGTAATTTTATATTGTAGTTTCCACGTGCGCTCAAGAAATCTCCTCACCCCAACAATCCCTTTCGTTTGCCAAGGCTTCATATCTTCCAATGGTCCCATAAACATTTCAAAAATTCGAAGAGAGTCGGCGCCAAATTCTTTCACTACATCATCTGGATTGACTACATTGCCTTTTGATTTTGACATTTTTGTTCCGTCTTCCGCCAGAATCGTTCCTTGATGACGTAGTTTTAAAAATGGTTCATCAAAATTGAGATACCCCAAATTATGCAAAACCTTGGTGAAAAATCTAGCGTAGAGAAGATGAAGCACACTATGTTCCGCTCCGCCGACATAGAGATTCACCGGAAGCCACTTTTCCAATTTTTCTTTGGAAGCAAATTCTTTTTCATTTTTAGGGTCGCTGTAGCGCAAATAGTACCAGCTAGAGCAAACAAAAGTATCCATCGTGTCCGATTCTCTTTTGGCTTCCCCTCCACATTTCGGACATCTCACTTCTTGAAATTTTTTGGAATATTTTAGCGGAGAT
>JBAZSS010000008.1:30873-34924 GCA_041662285.1 Parcubacteria group bacterium | reverse complement strand
TTGTGATTGGCGTGGTGGGTGTAATTTTAGTTTTGTCTTTTGGTTCGGGCGTTAAAGGATTCCTGGTGGATCAAGTTTCTTCTTGTGGGTCGGATATAATTCAAATTGAAGTCAAAGTGCCGAAAGTTTCTAAAACTTCCACTCAGAATGCCAGTGGACAAATGGGCGGAATGCAGATTACTACTTTGAAATTGGAAGATATGGAGGCGGTGGCCAAGCTTTCTAATGTCGGAGAATGGTACGCGGCCATTATGAATCAGCAGGTGATTAGTTATGAGAATAAGAATAAGCAGGTGATTATTATGGGTACGACCGCTAGTGTGACAGATGTCGACAAAAAAACAGTGGTAGAAAAGGGGATAATGTTTAGCGAAGATGATGACAAAAGTCTTCGGCAAGTGGTGGTATTGGGTTCGCAGACAAAAAAAGATTTTTTTGGCGAGAGTGAAGCAGTTGGGAAAGAATTGAAAATTAAGGGTCAGACTTATCGCGTGATTGGAGTTTTGAAAGAGCGAGGCGCAGCTGGTCCGTTTAATTTTGATCAAATAATTTATGCTCCACTTCACACAGTTCAGAAAAAATTAGCCGGCATTGATTATTTGCAAATGGCAATTTTCAAAGTACGCGATATGGGAAAATTAGATTTAACCATCGCGCAGGCAACGGATGTGCTTCGCGTCGAGCATGATATCGAAAATCCAGACGATGATGATTTCGCAGTCAATTCTATTGTGGAAGTTTTGGAGATTCTCAACAAGATTTTTTTCTCCGTTAATTTGCTTCTTATTGCGCTCACTTCCATTTCGCTTATTGTGGGCGGAGTTGGGATTATGAATGTGATGTATGTGTCAGTGACGGAACGGACATTTGAAATTGGACTCAAAAAATCAATCGGCGCAAAAAATTCGCAAATTCTTTTTCAATTTCTTTTCGAAGCAATTTTCATCACACTTCTTGGTGGCATAATTGGGTTAGCGCTGGGTTTTGGAATTTCCAAAATCGGAGAAATAATTGCGGTGAATTATGGTTTTGCCCTAAAATTTCCAATCACTTGGTGGTCAGCTTTGATCGGTCTTGGTTTCTCCGCTGGAACCGGAATAATTTTTGGATATTTTCCAGCCCGCAAAGCATCTCAAATGGAACCCATCGAAGCATTAAGAAAGGAATAATAAAGTAAAATTGATAAAAAAATTGAGTTAGCGATGCAGGCGGGCCAGCCAAGAAAGCTTCGCAACTTTCTCCAATGGAAGCTTTGCGAAAAGAATAGTTTTTATGTAAGTAATCAATTACGTAATTAAATACGTATTATAATATATACTTCTTTTACTTTCTTTGTCAGCAAAGAAAGTAACAAATAAACTGCCGACCCGGGCTTGCGCTGACATAATCTCTAATCTTTCTCGCTAAAATTTAATAAATTTCTTAACGCTCGCGCGATTGAAATTCTGAAACGCGCGGCGCAATGGGCGGTTTTTTATTTTAAGATTCAGCCTTGCGGAGTACTCCACTATAAATTCAAGTGAGCTGGCGTTAAGAATTTACTCATCTTCGCTCCGCCAAGGCGGGGCCTAGTAAATTTAGCCAGCGAACGCAGAATTTATTGGAGTACGTAGCTCGGCTGAGAGTTCCCTGCCTACCGGCAGGCAGGTTTTTGTTACTTTTTCTTGCGGAAAGAAAAAGTAAGGCTAAGTTTTGGGAAAATAAAAATGGCGAGGAGTTTTTTTTATTGTTAATGAAAGTAATCGGATTGTTTAAATAATTTGTTAAGTAATAAGTTAAGTAACAAAAAATTTGATTTTTTATCGCATTTCAGCTAAGGTTTAGTTAACTTTGGCTGGAAGGGAGGGAATAGCCATAGTGGCTGTTCTTTTTAAATTTAATTTTTCAAACATTATCTATTATATCGAGGAGGGCTAGTAATGAAGAAAATTGATGAAGACAAGTACAAAGAGGATGGAGTTAATATTCCGGCCGGAGAAATTTTCAGTAAGTTTTGCAAAGGTGTTAATCGCAGTACTTACAATATTTCTCCATTTGTAAAAGTGCGGGATTTATCAAAAGGAAATTTTAGAGGACCAGTGGGTTATATCTATAAAGGTCTTCCAAGGGGCTATCTTCTTACGGGTGTTATGGATGGAATAGGAACTAAGGTCGTCATTATTGTTGCCTCTGGAAAACTCGAAACCAGTGCTTCTAATGTTGTGGCTATGACGGCGATGGACATCACTCGATATGGCGGGCTTCCTTTGGTTTTTATGAATATTTTTGATACTCGGAGCCTGGGCGAGATTGATTCAGAAACTTTCAAGCTTTGTAAAGAGGTGATGTTGGGACTTCAGGAAGTTGCTTTGAACGAAAAATACGTCGTTTTGAATGGTGAAACAGCAGAGCTCAGTCAATGTGTTGGTTCAGAAAATCCGGATGCGAAAGTGATGTTTAATTGGGGCGGAGCAATGCTCGGAGTTTATCATCCAAAGAAAATGATTCTCGGTGATACTTTAGTCCCTGGACAGGTGATAATTCTTCTTCGCGATTTTTTTCGAAGCAATGGCATTAGCTCGGTAAGAAAAGCTTTAGTCATGAAATACGGACCAGCTTGGTGGAATAATCCGGAAGCGTTGGAAGATATTATCGCCTGCGCTACGCCATCGGCTCTTTATGATCGGATGCTCAACACCGCTCATGGATGATTTGATGATGATCCGCTTAAGCCAAGGATAAAAGTGCATCTTATCTCACATCTTTCTGGTGGAGCATTTGAAGATAAATTCGGAAATGACATGTTGAAGCCACTCAATCTATCAGCCGACATCAAGAGTCCTTTTGTGCCACCTAAAATTATGAAAAAATGTGCTCAGTGGCGTGGCATGGACTCAGAAGACTGCTATCGAGCCTGGAATGGAGGTCAAGGCGCCTTAGTCGTTGTGGATCGTAAAGACGTGAGCGCATTCCTTGATCTTTCTCGGGAATTTGGAATTGAACCAAAAATAGGTGGATATATCACTGAGAAAAAAGATTATACAGTTAAAATTATTTCCGGTTTTGATGGAAAACCAATTTATTACTAAAAACCAAGTGAATTTCTTCACTTAAACACCGCCGGACTTCTCGAGGAGAGTCTGGCGGTTTTTATTTGACTAATAACCTAAATTTGCTATGGTAGAGGCAGAAACAAAAGCTAAACCAATTAAGGAGGGTTGGCTTTTTTGCTTTTTGTTTCGATAATTTTTGGTCCTTTTACAATTGAATAAAACTACAGCAGAATTTATTCTGCTTGAAAATATAAAAGTGATAAGTAGAAATGAAAATAACGAAAATAAAGAAATGAAACGAGGAGGGTGAAAATGACGGCAAGAAAAGTTAACACCGTATTGATCGCATCAGGCAGTGGTACCGACGCAGATTCAATCATGAAAGCACATGCGTCTGGATTCATTCCAAACATCAACATCAAAGCGCTCATCAGCACTAAGCTGGGAGCCGGTTGCCTGGATAAGGCAAGGATTCTCGGAATTCCGACTAAGTTGATTGACCGGAGGGAATTTAGTTCGATCGAAATTTTCAACACGGCCTTATATAGTTTCCTTTTGGAAGTTGAGGCTGAATTGGTATTTCTGGTCGGGTGCATTGTTAATATATTCCCGAGGAATGGAATTAGCATGTACAACATCCACCCGGCAGACCCTGATAAATTTGGAGGGTCTGGAATGTACGGGCTGGAAGTGCATCGCCGCGTCATTCTGGATATTTTTGACCGGATTGAAAGAGGAAAAGCAAAAGTGGGCGACAGATTTTTTACTTTGCCGACCATTCATGAAGTTGTTACGGATTATGATTCAGGGGAGCCTTTTTTGCAGGCCAGAATTGAAGTGCCGACCGATATCATTATTGGTCTGCTCAATGACGCTGTAAGTAAAGAAAGTATCGATATCGCGGCTTCAAAGTTACAACAGGTGGTTTTACCTAACGAATGGCTGATGTTGCCGACTGCTGTGCAGATGGCGGCCAAGAAAATAATTGAAAGTTAAAAAATGGAAAAGGAGCATGACTA
>JBAZSS010000008.1:0-30863 GCA_041662285.1 Parcubacteria group bacterium | reverse complement strand
GAAGGATTGGAATATTGTTTTAATGTGGAAACGTCCGAACCATTAACCACTGTCGAGCTGGCTGTTCTGAAACAGCTTCTTACGGAAGGATTTGTGGCGGACAAAATTTTAGATGTTCCGTTGAATAATGACGGACAGGAAGTGGTGGAATTGGGGCCTCGTATGAATTTTGCGACGGCGTACTCAACAAACATTTTTTCTGTTTGTAAAAGTTGCGGGCTTGAAAAAGTAATCCGGATTGAACGCTCCAGAAGACATGTGTTGTCTTCCGAAATCAACAAGGCAAAATTTATCAGTGATCACCATGATCGCATGACGGAATGTGTTTATTATCAGAGTCTCGTGACTTTCGACTCAGGCATTCGTCCTGAGCCAGTTTCTGAAATTCCGATGATAGAAAACGGACCGGATGCACTTCTGAAAGTTCCTGGACTTGCGATGGACGCATGGGATAGAAATCTTTACTACGAATATTTTGTCGGTGAAGAAAAAAGAAATCCTACGATCGTTGAAATCCGCGACCTCGACAATGCCAATAGCGAACATTCGAGACATGGTTATTTCAGGGGTCAGCAGGTTATCGACGGTGTGTTAATGCCGGAAACGCTCATGGAAATTGTGAAATCTACGCTTACGGCCAATTCTGGAAATAGCATTATCGCTTTTAATGACAATTCTAGTGGAATCAAAGGGTATGATTGTTGGACAATTATTCCTGAGAATCCCGGGAAACCCTCGCCTTTTGTGAAGAAAAAAATGACTTATCATATTATCTTTACAGCAGAAACACATAATTTTCCAACGGGTATCGCTCCTTTTCCTGGCGCTGAAACAGGCACAGGCGGAAGGATTCGCGATATCCAAGCAACGGGCAGAGGCGGGCTGGTAGTGGCTGGTACAGTAGGGTATTGCGTAGCCAATCTTCTTATTCCAGGTTACGACTTGCCATGGGAAGATAAGAGTTATGTCTATCCATCAAGTCTTGCACCCTCTCTCAATGTCGAGATAAGGGCAAGCGACGGAGCCAGCGATTATGGCAACAAATTCGGTGAGCCGGTTATACTCGGTTTCACTCGGTCATTCGACCAGAGACTTCCCAGCGGTGAACGCTGGGGATGGATCAAGAAGATCATGTTTACAGGTGGTATCGGTCAAATCGATGCCAGACACACTGAAAAAGACGAAGCTGAAAAAGGAATGCTTATCGTTCAGGTAGGCGGACCAGCATATGGCATCGGTGTGGGCGGTGGCTCGGCTTCCAGTAAGCTCCAAGGTGATAACGACGCAGAGCTCGACTTCAATGCGGTACAGCGTGGCGATGCGGAAATGGAACAGAAAATGAACCGCGTCGTTCGGGCCTGCGTTGAGATGGGAGATAAGAATCCCATCGTGAGTGCTCATGATCAAGGAGCAGGTGGACCAGCTAATGTTCTCAAGGAGCTGGTTGAAAAAGCCGGAGGTAAAATCGAACTCAGGCGCATCAAGCTCGGCGATCCAACTCTTTCGGTTCTCAAAATCTGGATTGCCGAGTATCAGGAGCGTTGCGGTTTTTTGATTACCTCTTCAAGGATTGACGAATTCAAGTTTATCTGCGAACGGGAGAAGGTAAACTGCGAAGTTTTGGGTGAAGTAACAGGGGACGGACGTTTCCTCGTTCATGACGAACAGGATGATTCAAATCCTGTTAACCTCGACCTCGCGAAAGTCCTGGGCAACATGCCGCAGAAAACTTTCAAAGACGAGAGGATTGAGTGCAAGCATCAGCCGCTTAATCTGCCAGACATGACTATGGAAGACGCTCTTTACAGGGTGCTTCGTAATCTGGCAGTCGGCTCGAAGCGGTTTCTCGTCAGTAAAGTTGATAGAAGTGTGACAGGACTTATTGCTCAACAGCAGTGCTGTGGTCCGCTTCAGCTTCCGGTCAGTGATGTGGCGGTTATCGCCCAGAGCCATTTTGGAATTACCGGCGCCGCGACTTCCATCGGCGAACAGCCTATAAAGATGTTGGTAAATCCCAAGGCTGGTGGTCGTATGGCAGTAACTGAAGCTTTGACCAATTTGGTTTGGGCGAGAATCAGTGATTTAGAAGATGTTAAGTGCAGTGCTAACTGGATGTGGGCGCCGAAACTTCCTGGTGAAGGAGCAGCTCTCTTCGATGCGGCCTGTGCTATGCGGGATTTGATGATTAAATTGGGTATCGCAGTGGACGGCGGAAAAGATAGTCTTTCGATGGCGACACGAGTTGGCGACGAAATTGTGAAGTCTCCGAGAGAATTGGTCATGTCCGCTTACGCAACGATGCCTGACATTACGAAAGTGGTGACGCCTGATTTCAAAAGTCCCGGAGCCAGTCGGATTATTTATATCGACTTGGCGAGCGGAAAGAAACGATTGGGCGGTTCGGCTTTGGCACAGTGTTACGGTCAACTTGGAGACGAGTGTCCGGACATGGAAGATCCACAGCTCCTCAAGCGTGCATTCATGGCAATTCAGGAGCTTATAGACAAGGGTCTTATCCTGGCCGGTCATGATGTTTCCGACGGCGGTCTTATCGTGACGCTGTTAGAAATGGCCTTTGCAGGAAACTGCGGATTTTCAATTTCGACGCCGGCATGTTCGACGCAGGCCTGGTTCGCAGAAGAAGCAGGCCTGGTAATCGAATGTCCATGGGAATTCGAAGAAGTTATCGAAACTCTCAGGGGATGGCAAGTGCCATTCGACTATCTCGGATTCACAATGCCTGCATCTGATAAAAATATTTCCATCAAGGAAGTGGGCACCGGGGAAAGCTTACTCGAGGCTGACATGCAAATTCTGCGTCAGTGGTGGGAAGAAACATCCTACCAAATCGAACGGCTTCAGAAGAATCCCACATGTGCCGACCAGGAGAAGAATAACATCTTCGAGCGGAAGGGTCCGAAATACAATGTGTCTTTCGAACCCAAGCTGACGCCTGGTTATATCATCGAAACAACGAAAAAACCCGAGGTAGCGATACTTCGGGAAGAAGGAAGTAATGGTGACCGCGAAATGACATCTGCTTTTTATCAGGCAGGATTCAAGCCGTGGGACATCAGCATGACGGATCTCTTGAGTGGCAAGATTGACCTGGAAAGATTCAGGGGGTTCGTGGCAGTTGGCGGATTTTCTTACGCCGATGTCCCGGAGAGTGCCAAGGGTTGGGCGGCAACAATCAGATTCAACGAAAAACTAAACAAGATGTTCGCGGATTTCTACAGGCGTCCGGACACATTCTCGCTGGGTGTCTGCAATGGTTGCCAACTATTTGCGCTCTTGGGCTGGGTGCCTTGGCAGGGTCTTTCTGATGAAAGGCAGCCGAGGTTCATCCAAAACACCTCGGGACGTTTTGAGTCTCGTTGGTCTTCAGTCAAAATTCTCGAAAGCCCGGCGATCATGTTGAAAGACATGACCGGATCAGTTCTCGGCGTTTGGGTGGCACACGGCGAAGGGAGACTCCATTTCCCGGATCCGACACTCATGGATGAAGCGATAATCAACAATCTTGCACCCGTTGTCTTCGTGGATGACGAGCAAGGCGTCGACGGGATGGTTTCAAGCAGTTATCCCTTCAACCCGAATGGTTCGCCATTTGGTATTACGGGCCTTTGCTCACCTGACGGACGGCATCTCGCAATGATGCCTCATCCTGAGCGGGCATTCCTAAAATGGCAATGGCCATATCGGACAGCAGAGATTGAAGATCTGTTAGCCTCTCCTTGGATAAAAATGTTTCAAAATGCAAGAGGGTGGTGCGAAAAGAAATAAAGTTTTTTAAAAAGGTGCAGTCCCCATCAATCGTCGATACGGTTGGTGGGGTTTTTTTTATTACGCCATAAACCATAAATCCCGCAAGATTGCGGGGTTTTTTGATGTGTGGTAGCCTAGTGGTATGGAAAATAATACTACACAGAATAACACAGAATTAGAATTACAGAACGACACAGAAATGGAATCACAGAATTACACAGAAATAGAACAGAACGACACGGAGAGGCCAAAAAAGAAATACGATTTCTATGTTGAGCTCGTGTTGTTTTTGATTTTGGGAATTCTGATTGGGATTGCGCTCAAAACTGAAGCGGTGAAAAGAATCACGATTGGGTATGATGATTATAAAATGAAAATTATGAAAAGTGATTTTGATATAAACAAAATTGAAAAAGATATTTTGCAAAAACAAAAAGATGAAGCGCAAAAACAAGATGTGCAAGAGCAGATAGATGGCAATCAAGCAATTCAATAATAATTCTAATATAACTTTATGGAAGAAAAAAATAAAATTAAGAATCTAATTTCTTTGGTAATTCTTTTGGTCGGGCTTCTTTTAGGCAGTCTTTTTGTGGACGCAGGACAAATGATAAAAAGTGCTGGATATTCACAGAAAAATCTCAACAAATCTGACATTTTTGAAGTGAGTGGAAAAACGTGGGTGGCCTATAGTGATCCAGCGGTGCCAATTTCTGTTATCACGGATGACAGTTGTGAGGCTTGTGACCCAGGAGAAATTTTAGCTTGGCTTCGAAGAGTTTCACCAACAATTAGCGCGGAGAAAATAAGTTTTGATAGCGAACAAGGAAAAAATCTGATTAGCGAATTCGGAATCAAAACTTTGCCAGCCTTCATCTTTGCTAAAAATCTTGATCAAACTGAATTCTATACTGAAGCTCAGGCGCTATTCTATGCCAAAGGTGACAAATACGTTTTGAATGTGCAAACGCTGGGTGCGCCCGTAGGAAAATATCTGGAGTTGCCACAAATAAGCACAAGTGACGCAACTTTTGGAAATATTGATGCCAAAGTCAAGGTTGTTATTTTTTCTGATTTTCAATGTCCATATTGCAAAGTTTTCTACAAATCACTTCGCGATACAATGAAAAATTATGAGGAAAAAGTTTTGTTTAGTTTCAAAGAATTTCCACTGACCGAAATTCATCCACAAGCCGAGAGCGTAGCCTTGGCTTCAATGTGTGCACAGGAGCAAGGCAAGTTTTGGGAATATGCAGATATTCTTTATGCTAAACAATCGCAATGGGGAGAAACAAAAAACACAGCCAGTTTCAAATCGTATGCACAAACTCTTAGATTGAATATGAATGATTTTAACGGATGCTTGGATAACAAAAAATACCAGGATAAAATTAATGCTGATGTTAGCGATGCGCAAAATTTTGGCATCACGGGAACGCCGACAATCTTCATAAACAACAAGGTGGAAACCGGAGCTCTTAGCGCGGAGGATTTGAAGAAGGATATTGAGGAGCAACTTAGTAAGTAGGAAGTATAAAGTAGCAAGTATAAAGCCTAAAAAAATTCAAGAAGCGGGCATTTCACCTGCTTCTTTTTTTGTTTTATATTTATGTGCTATAATATTAAAGTAAATTTGTATATTAGTATATTTGTAATAAATTTGTAATTCGTAAGGAAATTATGAAAAATCATAAAGATATTTTTGAAGTTATTTTTTTTGCTCGGGGCGGGCAAGGTGCAAAGACGACGGCGGAAATTTTGGCGCAAGCGGGAACTTATGAGGATAAGTTTGTTCAAGCCTTTCCAAGTTTCGGACCCGAACGATCTGGCGCGCCGACTAAGACATATTTGCGAATTTCCGATCATGAAATTAGAACGCACGAACCGGTTGTTGATCCGGATTTAGTGGTGGTGCTCGACGATACCCTTTTGGATTCACAAGAAGTGGCTTTCAATTTAGACAAAGATGAGTTTTTGATAATAAACACGAAAATGGCCGAACACGAAGTGCGAGAAAAATTGATTCAAAAAGGTGGAAAATTTGAAGGAAAAATTCACCCAATTGATGCGAGCGGAATTTCACTTTCGATTATTGGTCAACCACGTCCCAATACTGTGATTTTAGGAAAGTTTGTGCAAGTTTCTGGAGTGGTAAAAATGGAAAGTATGATCGAAGAATTTAGGCGGATTTTTGAGAAAAAACTGGGCAAAGAAAATTGTGACAAAAATATTCAAGCGATTGAGAAGGCGTACGATACAATATAAATGATGGCTATCCCGCACAAAATTCCAATAATGATTTGATGTAAGCTGAAATTTTTCGTGCGTGGCTCGCCTAGCGGCTAGTTTATAAATAATTTAAAATTTAAAGAGCGAATTTTTGCGGGATGCTCATTTTTGTTCCTGCTCACTTCGTTCACAGACAAAAATGGCAGAGCACGGAGCAGTTATAAAACATGATCAAGAAAAATCACCTAAAACCGGAGCGTGGCGATATATGCATCCGGAAGTGGACAAAGAAAAGTGCATTGGTTGCGCAACCTGTGTGCCGTTTTGTCCGGATGCGTGTATTGAAATGAAAAAACACAAAGAAGGACAACGAGATAAAGCAGATATTGACTATGAATATTGTAAAGGTTGTGGCGTTTGCGCAGAAGTTTGCCCAATAAAAGCAATAACAATGAAAAAAAAATAGCATGCGAATAGCGCGCTACGAATGCGCCCATGCGAATAACAAATTTATGAATAAAAAAAATAAAAAATTAGCACTTACTGGTGGGGCTGCGGCGGCGGAGGCTTTGAAACAAATTGAAATAGATGTGATGCCGATTTATCCGATTACTCCGCAAACTACTATCATTGAAACCTATGCTGGATTTGAGGCGAATGGCGAGGTGGAGACGGAGATGATAAAAGTAGAATCAGAACACTCGGCCATGAGTGCAGCTATTGGTGCTAGTTCGGCTGGCGCAAGAACTGCCACAGCTACCAGCTCACAGGGCTTGGCGCTGATGCATGAAGTTCTCTATATTGCTAGTGGTTTTCGTTTGCCGATTATGATGCTAGTGAGTGCGCGAGCCTTGGCTTCGCCTATAAACATCCATGGCGACCATTCTGACGTGATGGGATGTCGCGACTCCGGTTGGATTCAACTTTTTTGTGAAAATGGCCAAGAGGTTTATGACAAAACAATTATTGGAATGAAATTAGCTGAAAAAGTGAAGCTGCCAATTATGGTAATTATGGATGGCTTCAACACTTCTCATAGTGTGGAAAATTTGGAAATTTTGGAAACAAAAGTCGTGCAAGAATTTGTGGGAGAATTTGAGGCAATTAGCCCACTACTCGACACCGAAAATCCTGTGACCTATGGAGCAGTAGCACTGCAAAATTCATATTTTGAATTTAGAATTGATCAAGAAGAAGCAATGAAAAGCGCAGAAGAAGAATATGAAAAAATCGCAAAAGATTTTGAAAAAATTAGCGGAAGAAAGTATGATATTTTTGAAGAATATAGGTTGGAAGATGCAGAAAAAATAATGGTGCTTACTGGCTCAGCAGCGGGAACAGCTAAAGTTATTGTAGATAAATTGCGAGAGAATGGAGAAAAAGTAGGAATTTTGAAAATTGGACTTTTTCGACCATTTCCGCACAAAAAAATTGCTGAAAGTTTGAAAAATGCCAAAGAAATAATTGTGCTGGATCGCGCCCAATCAATCGGAACCTACCCGCCATTTTATAGTGAAATCACAAAAAGCCTATACGAGGCAAAAGAAATAAAAAAAATCAAGTCCTATGTCTATGGCCTCGGCGGACGTGATATTTTTCAGAAACAAATTGAGGATGTGTTTGCAGGTAAAATCGAAGGGGGATATATAAAATAAAAACATTATGAACAAAGAACTAGCAAAATATTATTCGGCAGGACACAGCGCTTGCGCGGGGTGTGGATTTCCGGCGATTGTGCGGGCGGTTTTGGGGGAACTCAAAACTGATGTGGTTATTGCTAATGCGACAGGGTGTTTAGAAGTGACTTCGACGCTCTATCCATATTCAGCTTGGAAAGCGCCGTATATTCACAATGCTTTTGAAAATGCGGCGGCCACAATTTCTGGGGTGGAAAAAGCTTATGAATCTTTGAAAAAGAAAGGTAAGATAAGAAAGAAGATTAAGTTCATTGCCTTTGGTGGCGATGGTGGAACATATGACATTGGACTGCAAAGTTTGTCAGGTGCGCTCGAGCGTGGACATAATTTTCTCTATGTTTGTTATGACAATGGAGGATACATGAATACTGGCAATCAAAGATCATCGGCGACGCCATATGGGGCTTTCACCGAAACGACACCAACCGGAAAAGAATCTTTTGGAAAGATTGAGACCCGCAAAAATTTGATGGAGATTGTCAATGCTCACAGAATTCAATATCTGGCTCAGGCTAATGTCGCCTATCTAGCAGATCTCAAAAAGAAAGCTAAGAAAGCTCTGGAAACTGACGGGCCAAGTTTCCTTTTGGTTTTTTCACCTTGCACCAACAATTGGAAATTCCCCACTTCACAATATGTGAATGTAGGAAAGTTAGCGACGGAAACAAATTTTTGGCCGTTATATGAAATTGAGAATGGTGAACATAAACTAAACTTCGAACCAAAAAAAATAACTCCCGTGACGGAATTTTTGAAAACCCAAGGCCGTTTTAAGCATCTCTTTAAAGAAGAAAATAAACCTCATTTAGAAGAGATTCAAAAATTAGTCAATGAAGAATTCGCTAGGATTGCGAATTTGTGTGAATAATAAATTTTTTAAAAAATATGAATATTAATACTAAGATAAAAGGCATGGAATATAAAAGAAGGAAGTGGTTTTCTTTGGTACTATTTTCAATGAATGCTCTAATTGCACTCATCTTCCATGATTTTAATTTTGTTATAGTTGTTGTATTAATTTCTATGATTGGTGTTGTAGCTATATTTTTTAAGAAAATTCTTTCAACATTATCTTCCGCTGATCGAGAGGTCCAAACTAACTCAGTACCAGGTCATGAAGTTGCCGGCTGGGAGTTTCTCTTTATGGCTTTATTTGCGAATGTATACCTCATATTTTTTGAATTAAATACAAGTGTTTTATTAATTGCTGGATTGATTATCTATGCAATTCTTATGATTTTATCTTTAGATAATGAAAAATAGAAAAAAAAATGAGCCATCTATCAGGATCGAACTGATGACCTACGGTTTACGATACCGTCGCTCTACCAACTGAGCTAAGATGGCACTTAGATAATAATTGCATAATAATTAAAATAATTCAAATGTATAGTAAAAGTATCTCTCTAGCTTTAGCGTTTATAAGCTGTGTATTGTTGTATAAACATAGAATAATAGGAGGGTTTGGTTCTAATTCCATTTATTTAATGGAAGGTTCTGAATATTTATTCCCATTCTTTGCTGTTGTATTAATCTGGTTTGGTGATGTTTTGGGCAATTATACTGGTATTCCCAATAGTAGAATCGATAATCTTTCACCTGGGTGTCTCGTTAAATTTTTTGGATGGATGTTTTTAATTATTCCACTAATATTTTTTTTATTTAATAAATAATTTTTTAAAAACTATTATGAACTTATACATTTGTGAAATTTGTGGGGACGCGTATATCGGGGAGGAGAAGCCGACAGACTGTCCGTTTTGTGGGGCGAGGAATAACTTTATAAAACCGGCTGATGAAGCTAAGCCGATTGTGAATGAAAAAATTGAGATTAGCGAAATTTCCAAGAAAAATCTTTTGGAAACATTAGCACTTGAAACTCGAGCCAATGCGATGTATCTTTGTATGGAGGGGAAAGCCGAAGAATATAAGATCAAGGCGATGTATAAAAGATTAGCCAAGGTGGAATTGGAGCATGCGGTGATCGTGACAAAACTTTTGGGCATTGCTATGCCAGAGATAAACCCAGAAACTTGCGCTGATGAAGATTTAGAAAATTTTCAAAAGACAATAGAATTGGAAGATCATGCTGTGGAACTTTACAGAAAATTTACCACTGAAGCGACAGAACCGAATATTCGAAAATTTTTTGGAGCGCTGGCGCAGGTGGAGGCAGGGCACATTGAACTTATAAAGAATTTATAATATGATTTGGATTTATACAATAGTTTCAGTTTTGATGATTAGCCTAATTTCGCTTGTCGGAGTTTTTGCGTTGTCGATTGATCAAAAAAAACTGTATAAAATTTTGATTTACCTCGTCAGTTTTTCGGCTGGAACTTTGATGGGAGACGCTTTTTTGCATCTTATCCCAGAAGCATTTGAAAATTCGCAAAATACGATGAAAATTTCCTTTTCAATTTTGGGCGGAATTTTGATTTTCTTTCTGATTGAAAAAATCATTCGTTGGCGCCATTGTCACGAAGAGCCTTGTGAACAGCACCCTCATCCTTTTTCCTATGTAATTTTGATTGGCGATTCGATTCATAATTTCATCGATGGGATGATTATAGCTACCAGTTTTTTGGTAAGTGTTCCACTGGGAATTGCCACAACCACAGCTGTTGTTTTTCATGAAATTCCTCAAGAGATTGGTGATTTTGCTTCTTTAGTGTATGCTGGATTTTCCAGAGCAAAAGCCTTGTTTTTTAATTTTGTCACAGCGCTTACAGCAGTCCTCGGGGCGGTGGTAATTTTAGCGATAAATTTGAATACAGCTGATTTGACCGCATTTTTAGTGCCTTTTGCGGCGGGCGGATTTATCTATATCGCCGGAACCGACTTGATTCCCGAGCTTCACAAACACCGCTCTTTCAAAGCTGGTTTCTGGCAAACAATCGCCTTTGTATTGGGTATGGCCCTGATGGCGGGGTTATTGTTTTTGGAATAATATTAAAACCAGTAGGTTTCATATTATATGCAGGAGATATTGAAAAAAATCGAAGAACTGAAAATTAAACTCCCGACGATTCGGGACTATTTAGATATCAACAGAAAAACACAGAAGATTACAGAATTGACACAGAAAAGCGAGGGAGAAGGTTTTTGGAATGATTCGCAAAATGCGGGGAAAATTATGCAGGAGATTGAAGAATTGAAAAAAGAAATTAGTGAAATTGAAGAAATTGAAAATAAGTTGAAAAATTTGGAAGAGTTGGTGGAAATTTCGGAAAGTGAACCCGCCTCTTCGGCGGATAAAAATGAGATCGAAAAAGAAATTTTTGAAATTGAAAAAAATATTAATGCTTTGGAATTTAAAACTCTTTTTTCTGAAGAATATGATCGAAATGATGCCATCATAAATATCATGAGTGGTGCGGGCGGAGTGGACGCGCAGGACTGGTCGGAAATGTTGCTTCGCATGTATCTCAAGTGGGCGCAAATTAATAATTTTAAAGCGAGACTTTTGGATGAAACACGCGGACAGGAAGCGGGGATAAAAAGTGCCACACTGGAAATTTCTGGTAGCTTTGCTTATGGATATTTGAAAAGTGAAGCCGGTGTGCATCGCTTGGTGCGACTTTCACCATTTAATGCCGACAATTTGCGTCAAACATCTTTTGCACTGGTTGAAATTATGCCGGTAATTTCGGAAATGAAAGAAGTGCTCATCAATCCCCAAGATTTGAGAATTGATGTATATCGATCGAGTGGTGCGGGTGGACAAAGCGTCAACACGACTGACAGCGCCGTGCGAATAACGCATATTCCAACAGGCGTTGTGTCTGCTTGTCAAAATGAAAGATCACAATTGCAAAACAAAGAACAGGCGATGAAAATTCTTCGAGCGAAATTGCATAAAAAATATTTGGAAGAAGTGGAAGAAGAAAAAAGAAAACTTCGCGGTGAATCTTTGAGCGCCGAGTGGGGCAGTCAAATTCGCTCATATGTGATTCATCCATATAAAATGGTCAAAGATCATCGCACAAAACACGAAACTGCTCAGGCGGAAAGTGTCTTGGAGGGAAACTTGAATGAATTTATGGAAAGCTATTTGAAGTATTTGAAAAAATAGTTTATAATATAATTACTAAATACGAAATAAGCGAAATACGAAAGTACGAAAAAAATAATTTAAATTATTTGAAAATATTTGCATTAATAATTTAGTATTTCGTTAATTTCGTATTTCGTAAAGCATTATGAAAAGAGAAAATAAAATGAAAAAAGAAGAAAATGATATTGAATTAGAAGATAGAGTTGAAGAATTAGAAGTGGAAAATGATTCCATGCTTGTTCGATTTGATCATGTTAGTAAGATTTATAAAAATGATAAGGCAATTTTGGATAATATAAGCTTAGAAATTAAGAAAGGAGAATTCGTTTCAATTGTTGGACATAGTGGTGCTGGAAAATCTACTCTTTTGAAATTAATTCATGCCGAAGAAGCACCAACAGAAGGCTCTGTATATTTTGATGGAATTTCTTTGGATATGATTAGTCGACGAAAACTACCATATCATAGAAGAAGAATCGGTATGATTTTTCAGGATTTTAAATTACTATCGCAGAAAACTGTTTTTGAAAATGTAGCTTATGCTCTGGAGGTTTGCGGAGCGCCTAAACTTGAAATTTTGGAAGATGTACCGCAAATTCTTGACATTGTCGGCTTGGGAGATAAGATGGAAAAATTTCCGCGCCAACTTTCCGGCGGAGAACAACAAAAAGTAGTTTTAGCGCGGGCACTTATTCATAAACCTCTAGTGATTGTGGCGGATGAACCGACTGGAAATTTAGACCCGATTAATTCCATGGAAATAGTTAAATTACTTTTGGATATCAATAAATTGGGCACGACTGTTATTCTAGCTAGTCATGATCATGATATTGTCAATAAGGCTGCCAAAAGAGTAGTTGTTCTGGACCACGGGAGAATAATTTGCGACGACGCGAAGGGGAAATATAAAATCTGCTAGTGTTTACGAATTACGAATTTTGTACGAATATACTAATGCGGACTGAATTTTTGTTATCGATTAAATTGAGTTTATCGGAATTAGTATATTAGTATTTGATTAGTAATTAGTAAAGAAAAAATATGTTTTTAATTTTAGGACGAACAATAAAAGAAAGTTTAATAAATTTTTGGAGAAATGGTTGGTTGTCAGTGGCGGCAGTGAGTGTTCTTGTGCTTTCGCTTTTTGTGGTGGGTGCAGTTTTCACTATGGGGATGGTGGCGGATAATGTGCTAAAAAATGTAGAGGGGAAAGTGAATGTGAGCGTATATTTCAAAAGTGATGTGAGTGAAGAAAAGATTGCTCAGAATAAAAAAGATTTGGAAAGTTTCAAGGAGATAAGCTCAATAGAATATATTTCCAAGGACAAAGCTTTGGAAATTTTTAAACGGGACAACGCTGATGAACCGGTTATTATGCAGTCGCTGGATGAAATTGGAGAGAATCCACTTTTGGCATCCCTAGTCATTAAAGCTAATAACCCAAGTCAATACCAAGCGATTGCTGATTATGTCACCAATGCATCTTTCAAGGATGATGTGAGTCGGGTTAACTATGGAAAAAATAAAGATTTAATAAATCGCTTGAATGGAATTATTTTTCAATCGAAAAAAATTGGGTTAGTGGTAGCAGGAATTTTCGGCGTCGTTTCAATTCTCATTATCTTCAATACAATTCGAATTACCATCTATACTCACAAACAGGAAATTGAAGTGATGCGACTTGTCGGATCATCTAATATGTTCATTCGCTTGCCCTTTATTTTTGAAGGCATACTCTATGGCGTGATTGCTTCGCTTGTGGCTTCGCTTATCCTTGTGATATCAATTAAGTTCGTAAATGTCTACGCGTCTTCAGTGGTGTCTTCTGGAAATTTATTCACCTTCTATCTTTCGCACGCACTCTATGTTCTTGGTCTTCAGATTATCATCGGCACATTTCTTGGAATCACTAGTAGTTGGATTGCGATGCAGAAATACTTGAAAATTTAAGTAGAAAGCTTGCCCGCCGTTTATCTGCCGATGAGGCAGGATGAGGCGTGGTAGGAAGCAAAAAAATAAGAACACGCATGAAGCGTGTTTTTTTGATGGATAATTTTTTATTCCTCGTCGTCCGGCATGGCGAACGACGAGGATTTTTTGACGAAGTATTTCGGGCTTATCCGGAAAAAACTCTCAATGCCATCATCGTTGATTCTTTGACGGCAGTGAATACTGCTTTGAAAAAGTGACTGCCTATCTGAATCGTTGTTGGGTTAGAGAAAAGATATCCTGGACATTCCTCTTTACTTTCCATATATAAAATCGGGAAAGAAAGCCCCATCTTTTTCATGATTTTAATCACATCTTCATTTGAAAGTCCATGAAGAGGTGAATTTATTTCGGAATCATTCTGAATTTCTAACGTTTTGTAATTCGCCATTTTTTCTCCTTGTTTTGGGTTTGAATGGGTTTTTGGGGTTGGTTGTTAAATAACTTTCAATAATGGAATATAGTAAATTAACATAAAACAAAAAAAAATGCAAGAGTTTGCAATAAATTGTTAGGATATTGTTGGCAGAGAGGGATATATCGGGGAACGATTTTAGTATAACAGAGAGAGGGATTTTGGAGGAGTGGGATGTTGTTGCGGAAAAGATTGAGAGGGTTAAGGCTTTGTTGAAATAGTATTAGATTTGGCTTTCTTTATTCTTTCCTTTTCTTCCGTTTGTTTCATTATTTCAATTATTGCTTTCATAAGACGAGCGAATTTATCAAGATATAATTCAGCCTTTTCATCAGTGACTTTAACGCCAGCACGTTCAAATATAATTTTCTGGCACTGCTTAATCAATTTGTCGGGATATGTGTGCCTTGGATATTCTTCGCTTTTTGAATTCGTCATAATCTTTTTGGGTTATTGGTTTATATACAATCCTCATTAGATTTACTAGTTTCGTGGCTGAATCAAGCGCGTCTTGATTTGAAATATCCTTGCCGAACTCTTTCCTATATATCGCTTTGAATTTTTCTAATTGTTCTGTTGTGATCATATTATTTTATTGATAGTGAAAACAAATCTTCCTCGCGTTGAAAATGCAATTGAGTGATTTGAAAAATTTTATTTTTTTGCTCTGTTTCGAAAGTACCTCGCAACATAGTTCACAGATTTTGGATAAAATTTCCAAAGAAATTTAAAAAGGAATGATTGTGGCAGAAATATGTTGGCTTCGTTATATTTTTCTTTGGTTTCTTCGATTTCATATTCACTCACAAAAAATCCCTTTGCGCGAACGGGTGTTTCGATTTCTGGGTATAGCATTAGCAATTCTCCTCTCCCTTGAAGTTTTTCAGCGCCCGGAACGCCAAGGATATCTTTCGATTCTTCCGCCGTGAAAGTTGCAAAGGCAATTCGAAACGGAAAGGCTTCGGCTAATTTTTTAGTATACCCACCAGAAACATCAATTTTGGAAGTTCCGATTATAATGTTCACGCCGGCCAATTGGCCATTTTCAACAATATATAAGATTGCCTTATCAAAAGTCCAAAAATCACAATCCATTAAATCCGCGTACTCATCAATGATAAACAATATCCTTGGAAGTTCTTTATTGCACTTCTCTCTATATTCCTCTATAGAATTAACTTTCTTTTGTGAAAAAAGTTTAATCCTGTTTTCAATTTCATATATACACCAACTCAGAACATTCTTGGCTTTTTCTGCTTCCGTGACGACCGAATCAAGCAAGATTGCGGAGTTATCAAACATTGAAAATTCAGTTCCCCGAGTATCAATCAATATCAACTTGAGATTTTCGGCGCTTGTGGTTTTCATCAAGCTGGTAATGATACAACGCAAAAAATTGCTCTTCCCTGATTCTGATTTTCCACCAACCAAAAGATTAAACCCGCTTTCTAAAGTACCCACGAGATTATGTGTTTCCGTCTCCGCCCCGATTGGAATAGTTATTTTATCATCAAACTCTTTCCAATCTTCATCGCTATACAATCTTTCCAGTTCTACAATTCGTTGTTCTTTATTATTTTCCATAAATTTTAAACTGATTTTAGCACTTTCCAAATTTCAACCATAGCCAAAGTATCGAGATGGCAATAATCTTTGAGTGCCTGAATTTTCATATTTTTCTCATCTTCAGAATATTCATCCGACACAATACGATTCCAAGTATCTGAGGCGGCACCGCCCTCTTGAATGTGCATATTTTTATATGAAAGATGGGGAACGAGAGCCGGTAAAACATATTTTATCGAAGCGCTTCCCTTGAACTCTGGATGATCATACATTGTCGTTTTTCCAAAAAATGGAACCATTAAATCAACAACTCGATTATTAACATTCTCCATAAATTCTTTATAATCAGACAAGCGTTTTCCGATTTGTTCGTTGATGCCTTTTTCAAATCTCTGACTCCACACAACAACACTACCATTTTCAGGAAGATGTTTTTTCAGAGCTTTGGCAAAAAATTCATCTGGGCAATCTTTGCCAGTATATATAAAATCATAATGATCAACTTCTCCATCCAAATTTTCAATCACATGAAGCGAAAACTGAAAGGGAATTTGTTGATATGGACTATACCTATCATACCTTGGCAAAGCTGAAGGATATGTTTCATAATCAAGAAAAGCTAGTGGATATTTCATTGCTCCTAGAAATTCCAAAATGCCACTCTTATCAATATATTCTTTGCCAGATTTGGCTGTTTCCACTTGTCTTTTTTGATTATCTGAAAGCGGAAAATCATCTGGCACATCATGGATATTGAAAATACGACTATCCACCAATTCTGCCAACTTTTTCTTATTAATTCTTGAAATCGAATGAACAGAATATTCCGGAAGATCCGAGTTTGAATACCACGCCGTTGTGCAATGTGAATTTTTTCCTTTCAAAATACAATCGCAATGTCCTTTCGGTTCAGTTTCGCTGGATAGCAATTCAAAAGCGCCCTCCATTTTTTGTTTTATGTCATCCAACTTCTCATTCACTTGGCTGGTTAAGTCTTCGACAAAAAACAATTCTTTCAAATTAATCTCGCCAGAGCGAACATATTTTTTGTTTAGTCTAATCAAATTTAGAGTTCCAATTTCTATCCCTAAATCATTCAGAACATTCTTTTGAAAAGCCATGTCTATCAAATAGTCTTCTGTCTTTCTTCCTCCATCTTCTTCAGAAGCTGTTGATGATTTTACCTCGTATAAATCATAAACATTTTTATCTGGATTGAGAACAAAAATATCAGAGACTGCGAGATATTTTTCAGTGGCAAAAACAGGCTGATAAATTACAGGCGCCTTTTCTTTCATAAGCTTTTTCGTGAGCGCTGTATCATCACGAGATTCCACCAGCACACCGTCAGGAAAAAGATCACGCGCAAGCTCGTCAATTTGATTGCCAGTATCAATAATATTCAACTCAAAAGAAGAAAGTCCTTTTTTCTTATATACCTCTGGATTATGAATTTTCAGCCAAGCATTCTTTGCACAATCGAGGCAGATAAGAAAATTTGTTTTTGATAATTTCATATAATTTATTTAATCAATAAACCCTCTTGTTTGTTGTGATTTGTAATATTTGGAAATATTTTATTGCTCTATGATCAATATGGGCTTTTTACATTCCTTAGCAAATTCATAAATATCTTTTTCAAAATAATGTTTTCCAATAATCTTTGCTAATTGAATTTGTTTTTTATCATAATAAAATTCTCTTTCATCATTTTTTAATCTCAAAACTTTTGGTACAGGCACAAAATATCGGTGTCCATCCAAACAAACAAATAATTCTTTATCTAACAGCATCGAATTTGCTTCTAGTCTAACATAGTAGGAAGCATTATTAGCCTTGTCGGGGTAAAGACTATCATTTATCCATTCCTCATGAAAATTTTCTACCAATTCTTTATCCCAATCAATAACAATCTGAAAATTAGGATATTTTTTGTGGCGATAAAAAGAAAGATAGCTTTCTATTCCTTGAAATTTCTCCCAATTTTCGGAATTTTTCAAATATTTTTTAAAACGAATTATAGGATTTACGAATGAAATATAAGTAAAATATGTTCCTACTAAAGTCGCAACTAAGCCAAGTATCCCAATTATAAAACCAAGAATTGTTATTAATTCATTATTCATATTCTCTCTTTAAACTTATTTTGTCATTTTCTTTGCTCGCCGTCCAGCTTTTGAATAATTTGATGAATGACTTATTGACTGGATTATCAGCAAATGGATTATTAACAAAAACACAATCTTCTCCGATATTTTCAGGATGATTAAGAACGTTTTTGCCAGAAAACAAAACACCGCTCACAAAACTAAAACTCTGATTGATAAAATAATTTACTGGCACTAACTTGCTGTTAGTTTTTAAAATTTCGTTTCTATGTGAAAAATTTTTAGCACCAGTTTTAATATTAATCTGCATATACTGAAATCCAAATAATGCTTTTAGTGCATTTGGCATACTCGGGTCTTCGCTATATGCTAAATCTGCAGTATTTATAGCGACAACAAAAGGTATTTTTGAGTTAAACCAATTTTTATTTTTCCATTTTTCATATTGATCTAGCGCCTTGTTTTTTATTGCTTGAGTAATCCGTAGAATAATTTTATCAACTGGCACATCTTGAACACGGATTTCTTCAGGCGTTGAGGCTACAAACATCCTTGGAACTGAATCTGGTTTGGCAGGATCACCTTTTGTTGGCGCAACGCACTCAATGTACAAATTATCGCTTACGACAAAATCTGGTCCCTCATCTTTGGATTTTACAGAAAGACCTTTTTCCAAAAAAACATTTCCTACGTACATTTCCCATGATCTTTGATGAAAATTTGTTTTAATTTGTGTGAGAAAATGTGAATCGGCATAATCTTGATAATTCTTCCATAAATTATCGAATTTTTCACGTCGTTCTTTCGTGCAACCGCTTACGATAAAGTAGGGATCACATTTTGGATACATCTTTTTTACTTTTTCCAATTCCTCGTTTGTTTCCACAAGAGGAAGTTTGATTGTAAAAAGAGTATTTTTCATATTTATTTCTTATCGATTCCCCTTTGCTCGATTGTGCGTCTTGCACAACATCTCACAATTTTTTATTGAAGTCGCGCCACCCTTGCTCCATGCCGTTACATGATCGGCGTCCATTTCATCTAGCTTCCAAATCTTGCTTTTGTTAGCATCGTGTCCAATAGCACAATGCGAGCAATTTGATTTGCCTTTTTTCTCTGCTTTAGTAGTTTGTGTTACATAAACTGCTTTTTTAATTGCTTCATCAAAAATTCTAACCTCAAGTAATTTTGTGTTGACGGATCCACCGAGAATATGTTCAAAAATACCTTTTCGATTTTTGATATACGGATCACCATAAAGTTTTTTCACTTCTGCCGACACGTTAACAGGATCATAAGCTTTCTTGTGATACTGCTCATACAATCGTCCCCATTCAATACCTTTCATCTCGCTCTCAACATCAGTAAATACACTAGATACCCAATCAATCACACTGTTAAAATAGGTTTTTAATTCAGTAATATTTTTATCATTACGATGACTACTCATATAATCGCCGATATTGCCCTTACTAACCCAGTCCAATGCACATTCCAAAAATTCTTGCCGGTTGGCGCTACCTGATACATAAACGCTCCATTTTTGAATATTGGCATTTTGGCTATTGCTAAATTCTTCTTTGCCAAGCGTTACGAACGGACCAGAATAAACTGCATTGAGAAGTTCTTGATTATTAAGCGGAACACCGGCAATGTTAATCGTCCGAAACCATTCTTTGATCTCACTTTCAGTGCCTTCACATTCGTAAATTAGTAATTTTGTTTCCAAAATTTTCTTTTGCTTATCTTTTGCGATACCACTAAAATATTGCTCCATATCATTTTCATCTTTGATGGCAAATTTATCAGTCACAAACCGTCCAAGGCTGGTAATGCGTTGTTGCCCATCCAAAACCTCCAAATTTTTTTCGGAAACTTTATTAAAATAAATCAAACCTATTGGATAACCTTTGAGGATTGATTCGATAACAGCCACCTCTCTTTTTCCACCATCGGAAGCGTAGATATAGTTGCGTTGGTATTCTGGTTGAATAGTTAATTTTCCAGATAAGCCAAAAAGTCCTTTACCTTCAAGTTCATTATAAACAAATCCTTCGCAGATATTTTTGACAGTAATGTCGGTTTTTAGGGTTGTGTTCATATTATTTTATTTAACACTTTAATTTTTTTATTTAATTAACTCAAGTATTTTTTATAACGAATTTAAAACTTACTTTCTATGCTTATAATCAATTTATTTATATTATTTATAGTCGTTTTATCTAAATTGATAGGGGTTTCGTTTTGACAAGTTTCCAAAAATTTCTTTGCAAGTAAAACCTTGTCTAGTTTAGCTTTCTTCATATACTCCGCATTTGTTCCGGCATAGTTTTTAATCTCGTCATTCAGGATGAATTTTTTAAAATCAGACGACGAGAATATATCCTCAACACTTCCTGTTGTTCCTAAAACAGAGAGAATCAAATCTTTTGACACAAGCCAGTTATCTTTCAAATTTTTTTCTCCATCTTTTTTACCCTGATCATTGTCATATAGATAAATAACTTTTCCACCCCAACCATGCAGAATTGTACCGATAAACGGCATATTTCCTGCGCCACCACCGAAAATAAAATTCACGCTTTCCTTATTGAGTATTTTTTTGAAAGCGTTTAAATAGAACACATCAGACGGACCCTCAACAATGATATTGTTTTTCTTGTCTAAAGCAGAAATTCCAGCGTTCAACTCGAGGCCGATAGCAGTCAAAATCGGCGTTAGAGTTTCTTTGTCGGCCAAGGCATGAACTTTATTTTCAATCTGCGTACCCTTATTATTTGTGCGATGTATCAATCTAATCCGATTAAGTTTGTCAGCTTCCAAAAGATATGGTGAGTGAGTAGAAAAAATAAGCTGGACTTCTTTTGCCGAATCCTCGAGTTTACCTAAAATATCTTCTTGTGCTTTTGCATGCAGGAATAATCCAGGCTCATCAATTAAAATAATATTAGGTACATTTTCACTTGCTCGTGCTGAAACTTTTATGTAAAAGGCGAGATGCCATTGTCGTCCTTTGCTTCGTAAACTCGGCTCGTATGGGTAACCATCCTCTTTTATCCAAAAGTAAAGGTGTTCAGAGTCCCAATTTACGCTTAAGTTTGAGACGTCCTGAGTCCAAAACTTTTCATAATCTTTATTCAGTTTGATATTTATATCGTCCTTGTGTTTTTCCTTACCCCTATCATCCGTACCTTTGATTGTAGCGATTTTCAAATCGCTAATCACCGACAAATCCTGAATCCATTCGTTTTTCTCTAATTCAGCAAAAGGTATTTTATTAGGAAAAACATCCTCAAAAGAATTAAAAAGAATAAAATTCGGTATCCATTGTTTTAATATTTCCAAAAACTTTGTCTCGGAGATAAGAAGATTAGTAAGATTATTTATATCTGTTTGCATTTCAGTGAGCAATTTTGAAAACAGCTCACGCTCTTTTTCATCTGTAATTTGAGCAATGTTTGGTGTCGTTGTAGTTATAAAATTAGTAAGAAATGTTTTTTCGTTTTCAAAATTAGAAAATTCAAAATCAAATAAGCTACCAGGCAATGCCTCATACTTACTAAATATAGATTTTATTTTCCCCCATCTGTCCGTGATAGATTTTTTATTTTTTTCAATTTCTTTACTGCCAAAAATTTCATTTCGCAGAGTACTTTCCCCAAATGAATATGTATCTGGGAATGTTTTTATTATCTCAAACTCAATATCTGTGATTGCCTTAATGGGACTGTTGATTTCTTCCAAAATCTCTTTTATTGCTTCCTTTCCAACGACAAAAGTAATTAAAATTTCGGGTACCGCATCTGGAGATTTTATCGGTTTCGCGCTTTCTCGTATTTTTTCATCAGTATCAAAATCCTCCAATGCTTCAAGAATTGAGGTTTTGCCGGACTCATTTTTACCAGCAAGAATAGTAATCGTATCTGTTAGATAACAATCACCACTGTCGGTGATTGATTTGTAGTTTTTAATTCTGAACTTTTTTAATTTCATAAAATTATTTTTTCTTATGCTTTATTAAAATCCTTTGATAAATTTTCCTGCCATTCGAAATAGGATTATTGTAAACTTTAAAATTTCCAATTTTAAATTCTTTTGGTACTTGTCCATTTGCTGTACCTCCAATAATTTCAAATTGCTCGGGGGAGTATTTATCAAGAAAACTTAATGGTACACCCATTATGCCATCATAATCATTTGGTATGGAATCAGTAAATGGCACTTCTATAGCATTATAATTATCATATTTTTCATACAATTTTTTGCCCTTAATTTCTTTGTGTTTACTATATTTCAAATTTTCTTCCATTGTCATGAGTGGCAATGGTTGATGACGACGCCCATGATCTAAACTAGTGAACCAACAGACATTTCGAAACTTTACCAAGCCAGTTTCAGGCATATAAACTCCTTCTCCATATTCTTTAGCAAAAGGCGTTGAAAAAAAGGCATTGCCGGCGTGAAAGCCATTACCAAGCCACATTTTATTCTCTTTAATCAATGGAAATGTCTCCTTATAAGTGATTGCGTTCATGTTTCCGATAATCACAAATTGTTTCTCATAATCAAAAAGTTGTTTAACATATTCGCGAAACAGACTGAACGGCGGATTGGTCACGACAATGTCGGATTGCTTAAGTAAATTTACACATTCATCGCTACGAAAATCACCTTCGCCCTTCAATGGCTCCCATTCATTATTTTTATTGTCTTTCAGCTGTTTGGCAATATCCTTCAAATTAAATTCACCGTCACCATCTATGTCATGCACTTCGTTGATAATAAATTTGTTGGCATTTATCTTTGGACGACCTTTTGATTTTGTGAGAGTTTTATCATCGCCAAACAACGCTAGCTGTGTGTTGGCTACAGGCGAAGGTTTATAGCTGGTGGTGATAAGCTGTTTCAATCCAAGCTTGTTGAAATTTAGTACGAAATAGCGAAAGAAATTGCTCTCAAACGGATCATCACAATTGCAATACACCACCTTACCGCGAAATACATCGGAGTCATATTCTAAATACGCTTCAATCTCTTTTTGAATATCGCCAAACTGGGTATAGAACTCATCATTTTTTGCCTTTTTTGCGTTTGTAAGATTTTTATTTGCCATAAACTTATTAATTTTGGGGAATTCCTTTAATTTAAGGTATTTTGTATATTCTTATGCTATCATTAAGTAAGTAATTATTCAAGATGGCCATTATGGCTAAAAAGCAAGCAAAAAATCACCCCTTAGATCTCAAGGAATTCATTGGAAACGATTTCGTTTTTCTATTTTTACAACTTATTGGTTTCCCAGACAAAAATTTTGGAATAATTTCAATAAAAGATTTAGCAATGCTTAGGTATGAAAGATTAAAGAAAGAAGACTTATTGGATATGCTTCTCGAACTCCAAGAAATGCGTGCTTTAAAAATTAAGCAAATAAAATACGACGGACCGACTTTAGATATTACGGAAAAAACCATTGAATTTATTTGGAGCGCTTTAGATTTGTATATCGAAAGATTTATTGCTGGAAGTCTTCTTTCGAATAGAGGCAATCCATATAGTTTCAAAAAACAAAGAAAAATATTTCTGGAAAAAATTGAAAATGAAGTTGAAAATTCTCAGGCTATTTTGAATTTCTCGGACTCGGATTTTGACGACAAGTTTTGCTTTTTTGAATGTGTCTTGGCAATGGAAAAACAGCGACATATAAAAATAATAAAAATCATAAACGAAAGGATACCAACTGCTAAAGCCCATTACATGATTTCTTTTGAGGTAAAAAATAAGTCCTTGAAAGAACTAGGCGTACAAAAAGAAAAAAGAAAGCTCAAATTGCATTGTTTTTTTCAAGGCGCTTTTGGCTATTTTCAAATTAAAAAAGATTCTACTGCAAAAGAAGTCGGCCATAAAAATTCAAGGGAATACTTACTCCTAAAATATTTGGTTCATAAGGGACTTGGTGAAAAAATAAATTTCGATAAGGCATACGAAAAAATCAAAGAAGGCAAGCATTATGACAAAAGCAGATACAATGAAAAAGAACGAGTCCTTGAAAATGCTAAGAAAAAATTACAAAAGAAAAATCGCGATGGGAAATATATATTAAAACCTTATCGAATTATTATGGACAAAAAAGAGAGATTTATTTGGATTGAGTAAAATTTTAAAAAATAGAATTTTGGAAAAAACGGAGAATTCAATCCGTTTTTTTGTTTTAAATGAAAGAAAAAATAAAATGTTAATTCTCTGTAATTATTTTACTTTGCCAGAAATTAGAGCAATTGAGTTAATACACTCAAGACATGAGCACTAAGTAATTATGGAACAAAAATATTCATCCCAACTTATGCAGAAAGCCAAAGTCGCCTTTGAAAAAAGAAACGGCGCGCCTCTTTCTAATGAGCAAGTGGAAGAATATTTGGATAAACTTTCTCAATTCATGCTTCTCTTTGGGGAAGTTATGGATAAGAGGAAAAACAAAAATGAGATCAATTGAAAGAAGATTTATTAAATTTTCCCAAAAAAATCCAGATGCAAGTTCGTTGGTAAATTTTATCAGTGCCACCAAAGGCCAGAATTTCAAAAAACGGGCACTCTATTTTTGGTTTAATAAGCTTGTCGAAAAAGACGATTATTCCAAAAAAGACAAAATGATGATTATACGCGGTTTGGAAAATTTGAAACCACCCTGAGGAGGACATGTTTTTAGGGTAAAAATGTTGCTGGTGGATTTTTTTCGCGCCAAGCATATCATTTTACCCAATAAGTCGTTTATAACTCTTAAAACTAAAAATATGGTACTTAAAAAGACAATCAAGGAAACTAAAAAAATGAATACTATAAAACGTAATAGAGAAATTAATAGGGGGACAATTGATCAACTCATCAAAAAGAAGCATTGCACATTACTGACCATTAAGCGATTCGATTGTGCAATACTTCATGGGCACAATCTCAAAAAAGGCGAAGAAAAACAATGCCATTCTACTGAATATGTGAATTGTCCAGCGTATAACCACTATATCAATCATGAAGTTATAGCGAATCGGAGAAAAATTGGAAAAAAATCTAGTACGGAAAAGGATGAAAAATAAAGAAAAGAAAGAAGCAAAGAAAAGAAACGATCTTTTTTTTCTATTCTTTCTTTTCTTCGAAAAGAAAGAGATCTATCTTATCTAGCGAACTTTTTTTTCGAAAAAGTCTAACCAATCGAAAAATTGGAAAAAAATCTAGTACAGAAAATGATAAAAAAAAAGAAAAGAAAGAAGCAAAGAAAAGAAACGATCGTCCTTTCCTTTTCTTTTCTTTTCTTCGAGTCGACCGTTCCGTATCGAATCGAATCGACCGTTTCTTATCTAGTGAACGTTTTTTCAGAAAAAAAATTTTTTTAAAAACGAACGAAACGAAAAATAAAAAAGAATAAGAAAAACTCCTTTTCGCGCGATAAATGATACGAGCCTAATCTTAAAAAGGCTTAGATAAGCCAAGTTTAGGAGGATTTGAATTGAATATAATTGGCCACGGCGCCAGCACAACGAAGCAAAGACTTGAAAAATGGGCAATTCTTGGCAGAGGCGAAGCGAAAAGCATGCAAGAGACCAAAAAAATTGGTTCAATCTGTGAGAAGACGTGTTTTTGCCGGCCAGCGACGCTGGGAGCGGAACTGGACGGAAAAACACAAGCGACGAGCAGTTGAAACGATTTTGTTTGGCCTCGGTCAATCAGGACAACGAAGCAAGTATTTTGTTCTTTGAGAAAAACAGAAAAGAGGCGTCAGTTGAAAAAGCTTTCTGCTCGCCACGGGTGAACCCCCGCCAAGATTGGCGGGGGCAGGGGGTGGTTGAAATATAAAAAGCGGAAAAAGACACGAGTTGCACAAGAGATTTTTTGCGACGTGGCTTGTTTGTCAAAATGAAATCGGAGCGTGAAACAGTGGAGATTTTATTTTGCAACAAACAAGCTACACGTCGCAATAAAATTTTCTTGTGCGAGGGTTTCAAAAAAATTATTCCTTAAGTTTTTTAAAAGAGTTTTTTTGAAATCCCCTTGCTCTTGGATTTTTCCAACCTTACGGGGAAAGAATGAAAAGAAAACCGCTGAGGTTTTCGTTTCTATAAAAGAGTTTTTTCACAAACCTTTCTAGAATGTGTCGTGAAAAGATTTTCAAATGAAAAAGCAAAAAACAAAAATTTGCCTGTCTGAAATTTTTATCTGATTTGAATTGATCAGAAAAAAATTTCAGTCTGGCAAATTACATTTGAAGAAATATTTTTTCATTTGAAAATCTTTTGACGACTTTCCTATTTGTTCTGGTTTTTGAAAAAACATACCGCAAGGAAAGATTGAAAACCATTGGTGTTCATTACTAAAAAATCAGGCGAGGCGAGGGCTTCGAAAGCGGGATAAAACTTTGCCGAGCCTGTCCTATTTGGAGATTTAAAAACAATTTGAGAAATGATAAAAATATGATAATATATAAATGGACACAACATAATATTTCGGAAGTGAAGCGATGCTTTTTTAGCATCGTTTCGGGAAAGGGCGACCTTTGCTACAGCTTCCGAAAGGTGTTGTGTCCAAGCAGGGTCGCCTTTTGTTGTGGAAAAATTTATGGACACAAATTTATTACTAAGCGATTCACCAGCGGACTTGTCGCTGATCATAATGTTTTTTGGAACAATAATTATTTTAGCGTGGCTTGATTATGGAAACAATAAAACAAAAAAATAAAATGAAGTTTGTAATCTATGCTAGAAAATCTTCCGAGGGAGAAGAGCGACAAGCGAAATCTATCGGAGACCAAATTAGCATAATGAAAGAAATAGCCGAGAAAAATCAAATCGAGGTTATTGATATTTTTCAAGAATCAAAATCTGCCAAAGAACCTGGTCGTCCAGTTTTCAATTCTATGATTGAAAAAATTAATGATCATAATGCAGACGGAATTCTTTGTTGGAAATTAGATCGCTTAGCTAGAAATCCGGTTGATGCAGGAACGATTCAATGGCTTTTACAAAAAGGCATAATAAAAAAGATTAAAGCCTATGACAGAGAATATATTCCCGAAGATAATGTCGTGATGGCTTGTCTTGAATTCGGAATGGCTAATCAATACATTCGGGATTTGAGCAACAATGTTAAGCGTGGATTGATTGAAAAAGCTAAGCGCGGAGAATATCCTTCTCGTTCGCCAGTTGGCTATCTTACTGATCACAAAACAAGGCAAATTATTCTCGATGGAGATAAGTGGAAATATGTCGAAGAAACATTTCGTTTATATGCCACTGGATTATATTCAATAGAAACAATCGCAAATCAAATGAACGAGGAGGGTTTCAGAACTGTTGGTGAAAAGAAATTTTTCCCTTCCGGAATACATCGAATGTTGACTAATCCAATTTATCACGGTTGGTTTCATTGGAAAGGGCAACTTTATAAAGGTGTTCATCCAGCTATAATTTCTAAAAATATTTTTGATAAAGTACAAGAAGTTTTATTTTCAAAAACACACGACAAGCGAAATAATATTTGTGAGTTTACCTTTCGCGGATTTTTAACTTGTGGAGAGTGTGGATTGAAGATAACGGCTGAAACTAAAAAAGGTCATAATTATTATCGTTGTACAAAATCAAAAGGAACGGAAAATTGTTCGCAAAAATATATTCGTGAGGAAGTTTTAATTGAAGAAATCAAAAGAAATCTTTCACGATATAAAGTTGATAATGAACTTTTGGATATTGCAATTCAGTCTGCCAAAGAAAATGGAAAAGGAAATCTTAAGCGTTATTTGGAAGTTGAAAAACAAAACAAAAATCTTTTGAATAGAAACTTAATATTGCAAAATTCCTTAGTAGAGAAATTTATTGAAAACAAAATTCCAGATGAAATTTATAATCGCAAGTTGGCTGAACTTCGAAATGAAGAAGCTAGTCTCGAGGGAAAACTAAACAGCGCCAAAGCGAATTATCGTGATGTATTTCATATGATTGAACAATCAGCAAAGTTTGCTAAAATAGCGCACACAATTTTTGAAAATGGTGACAATGAAGAAAAGAAAAGCGTCGTTTCTATTATTTCTTCGAACATTACAATAAAAGACAAAAAGATAGAGAAATTTGAGCTTGCCAAGCCTTTTCCTTGGCTTTTCCAAGATTTGCATAATATGAAAACGCCAAAAGGTGGAAAAAGAGCCTTCGAACTTTTTGATAAAGCAAAAAAGACTTTAAACAAAACAAAAAAAGAGGCTTTCGCCACTATTAATAAAAGTTATACTTATTTGTTGGGGAAGAGGGATTCGAACCCCCGATCACGGGATCAGAACCCGTTGCCTTACCGCTTGGCTATTCCCCAGCGCACTTTTAAAGAATACTTTAAATTCAAGATAAAATCAAATCTTGACAGCCAAAAACAATCTGCTAAAATTGGATTAGCACTCTGACTTGACGAGTGCTAATACCTGCGGTATAATACAAATGTATGCGAATAGAGGGCAAATAAATCGCAAATAAATTATTCGTAAAAATTAGTTTAAACATTCGCAACATATTAGCATTTTATGAATGACAGACTCAAGAAAATTTTAGCGGCGGTGATTGAAGAATATACCAATTCGGCTGTTGCCGTTGGCTCGAAAGTTTTAGAAGACAAATATGATTTGAAGGTAAGTTCGGCCACGATTCGAAATGATATGGCGGAATTGGAAGAAAAAGGGTATTTGCACCAACCACACATCAGTGCCGGACGCATTCCGACTGATAAAGGATATCGGTTTTTTGTGGAGAGTATTATGACTGATCAAAAAATGAGTTTGACTGATCAGAAAAAACTGCAAACGGAAGTTTTGAAACTCAAAGCACAAAACAAAAGAATTTCTCGCACAGCAGCCAAGCTCCTTTCATCTTTTAGTGGTAGTCTGGCTATCAGCGGATCAGAAAAAGAATTTTATGATTTTGGGATCGGCGAACTATTGGAAAATCCAGAATTTCAAAATGTAGATGAGTTTTGTCGAATTGCTGAAGCGCTGGATTATATTGATGAAAATGTGGACACGATTCTTTCGAAAATTAAGGATGGTGAAACCAGAATTTTCATTGGCAAAGAAAATCCAATCAAAGAGATTTCCAATTGTTCTATGGTGGTGAGTCCATATACAACCAAGGAAGGCGAAAGAGGAATTTTAGCGATTGTTGGACCAAAGAGAATGAAATATGCCAAGAATAAGTCGCTCTTGGATTATGCTCGAAAACTTTTGGGCACTTCAATTGTAATATTTTCAATAATTGATAGTGGAATAATAATTTTAAAATAAAGTATGCGAATAGCCGACTACGAATCGGCACATGCGAATAAAATAATTTTATGGAAAAAGAAAAAAAAGAAATTGATTCAAAATGTCGTAAGATGACGCTCACAATCAAAGCGGTTGTCTTGAATAAAGATAATGAAATGTTGATTTTAAAAAGAGCAAAAAATGTTAAATTTAGCCCTGGAAAACTTGATCTTATCGGTGGGCATATTGAGGAAAAAGAAAGTTTAGAAAATTCAATTTTGAGAGAAATTAAGGAAGAATCTGGATTGGATTGTACCTTTGGAGAAATTATTGATGTAGTTGAATTTCCAGAAGATAGTCCTCAATTTAAGGAAGAAAAAAGAGGCATTAGATGTATTTGTTATAGCAATTCTAAAGAAGTTAAATTAAGCCATGAACACGAAGAATTCGAATGGCTTCCAATAGAAAAAGCAGTGGATAAATTTTCCACAGAGAATGGTTTTGAAAACGAAAAAAGAAACACAATTCTGAAAGCGCAAAAAATTATCGAATTAAAAAATTCTTTGGAAGGCTGGAAACGATGCATGGCGGACTTTGAAAATTATAAAAAAAGACAAAACGAAGAAAGAAAAGACATGATTGCTTTTTCTAGCGTGAATTTGATTTTGGAACTTATTCCAATTCTAGATAATTTTCATGCTTCGACGGATCATATCCCTGAAGATCAAAAAGATGATGGTTGGGTAGTAGGAATTATGCATATTCAAAAACAGTTAGAAAAAGTCCTAGAGGAAAATGGCGTGAGTGAAATTTTGGTGAATGTTGGGGATGAATTTGATCCAAATATTATGGAGGCCATAAAAGACACAGATAAAACGAATATAGACGCGAAAGAAACGAATGAGAATAAGGTGAAGAAGGTTTTGATGAAAGGGTATAAAATTAATAATAAAGTAATTAGAGCGGCGAGAGTAGTAGTGGAGTAAAATTTTTAATTTTGTAATTTTTAATTTTATAAATAATATTTTAATTTCTAATTTTTAAAAATTTAACTTTTGGATTTATTTAAAAAATTCAAAAATTAAAAATTTAAAAATTATCAAAAAACTATGAGCAAAATATTAGGAATCGATCTTGGGACAACTAATTCTGCAATGGCAATTGTGGAAGGTGGCAGTCCAACAATAATCGAGAACAAAGAAGGAGCAAGAACCACGCCTTCAATGGTGGCTATTTCAAAATCCGGCGAAAGATTGGTCGGGCTTTTGGCTAAGCGTCAAGCAGTGACTAATTCAGGCAACACACTCTATTCAATCAAACGATTGATTGGTCGAGGTTTCGAAGACGAAGAAGTGCAAAGAGATTTGAAATTGCTACCCTACAAAATTATCAAAGCCAATGGCGGGGTGAAAGTGGCGATGAGCGATAAAGAGTATACGCCGCAAGAAATTTCCGCGATGATTTTGGCCAAACTCAAAGCAGACGCGGAAGAAAAATTGGGTGAGAAAATTGAGGAAGCGGTGATTACTGTGCCTGCCTATTTTGATGACTCACAAAGAAAAGCTACGAAAGAAGCGGGAGAAATCGCCGGTCTCAAAGTGCGACGCATTATCAACGAACCGACAGCTGCAGCTTTGGCTTACGGTTTCAACAAGAAGAAGGATGAAAAAATTGCGGTGTATGACCTTGGAGGAGGAACTTTTGATATTTCTATTTTGGAAGTTTCTGCTGATACAGTGGAAGTGAAATCTACTAATGGAGACACGCATTT
>JBAZSS010000007.1:34963-35630 GCA_041662285.1 Parcubacteria group bacterium | reverse complement strand
TTCAACATCGAAATTACATTTTGGAATATGTATAAATTTTCCTTCGCAATCACAATGAAGTTCGCGGGTATTTTGCGCAATTTCTTCATTTGAATTCAAATAATGCCTTATTTTTTGCATCGGCTTTGTAAATACACGACTCCCTCCAAACACATATTTTGCTTTGCGTATAAATCCAAGCGAACCACTATTTTTTGGGTCATGCCCATAATAAAAACGAATGTCTTTTGAAACAATATCCAAAAAATCTTTGAGTTTTTCAACATCAATATAAAATTTTTCATCACTCTTAAGTTCTACATAATCATATGTTTGGCGATCATCTTCAAACCAATAATTCACATTTCCAAAATCAACAAACGCAATAATTTCAGAAAAATTATTAGAAATTTTTAGTTCTTCTTTTATAAATTTCTTTTTTAGATCTTGTAAATCCATTTTAATATTTTAATTCTCTTAAATAATGTTAAACCTTTTTTAACCTTCGCCAAATTTGGCAATGGATTATTTCTGCTTTTTCTTGCTATTTTTAAATTTCTTCTCCCTAGATTTATGCTCATCTATCGCGCGCATAAACTCCTTGGTTTTTTGTTCTATCGCAAGATATTCGTCAAAATCAGATTTGAATTTTTTGTCCTGCTCTTTCCTAAATTTCTCATATTCTCCC
>JBAZSS010000007.1:0-34953 GCA_041662285.1 Parcubacteria group bacterium | reverse complement strand
CAATGCCAAGGTTTCCGCCACTTCATGGCTGATTTTTCCGGCATTGCCAAGAATTTGTCGCTCATTGAATTTCAAAAATGCATCCAGCTTTTCCACCCAATCTTTCATTTTCATTAAAATTCCTCGTTGTGCCTGCATATCCGCAAAATCAAGATACATTGTCACAATTCTATTCAAATGATCTAGCTCTTTTTCTTGTAAATAATTTTTGGCGATAACCACATCAGCTTCTCTGATCGCTCCCTTGGGCGAATTTTTCCAAACAGTCAAACCCATATTTGTTTTGGCGCTATCCACTCTTTCGTGAATGATTTCGGCCGCAGTTTTGCCAGTGATAGCAAAATGGAGTTTATTTTGCACGGTGGCAAAAAATTGTTTGGTAATTTCTTCATTTGGATTATAATCAGCACTACACTGCGCGTATATGTCAGTCACTTTTTGATACATCCGCCTTTCACTGGAACGAATATTTCGTATGCGAGCCAGTTGTTCTTCAAAATAATCCTTGCCAAAGAAACCACCAGGATCTTTGAGTCTTTCGTCATCCATCGTAAAGCCTTTGATGATATATTCTTTGATTCTTTCGGTCGCCCAGATGCGAAATTGCGTCGCCTGCGCCGAATTCACGCGATAACCAACAGAAATGATAGCGTCTAGATTATAAAACTTTGTCGAATAGCTTTTGTCGTCTTGGGCAGTATGTTCCAAAATGGAACTAACTGAATTTTCATCTAATTCCCCGCTTTCAAAAATATTTTTAAGATGTTTGGTGATGGCTGGCCTTTGTACGCCAAACAGAAGTGCTATCTTGTCTTGTGTCAACCAGATATTCTCATCCCGCAAAAATATTTCCACCTTAACTTTTCCATTGGGCGTCGTATAAAGCAAAAACTCAGTAAAACTGTTATTTTTAACAATATTTTTTTTATTTTTCGCCATATTATTTGTTTAATATTTTAACTCCTTTAAATATTTTTCCACTTTCCCATCAACCGCCTCTTTTTCTTTTTCAATTTCTTTGAGTTCCTGCCAAACAGTTTTCACATCCACAATTTTTTCTTCTTCTCCATTTTCGACATACCGCCTAACATTGAGATTAAATTCATTTTCTTCAATTTCTTTCAAATCAATTACGCGAGAATATTTTTCTTGTGTCTGATAACTGTCATATGCAGAAACGATTTTTTCAATATCCTTTTTGCGGAGACGATTTTGATTCTTGCCTTCTTCGAAATCTTTTTCGGCATCAATAATCAGAATTTTATTTTTATGCGCCTCCGGTTTATTTTTATTGAAAATCAAAATCACTACGGGAATACCCGTGCCATAAAAAAGTTTTGATGGCAGTGCAATAATAGCTTCGATCAAATCATTCTTGATGAGTTGCTCGCGAATTCTGCCTTCCGCTCCGCCACGAAAAAGCACGCCGTGCGGAAGCAAAATTCCCGCTCGACCATTTTCATTCATAGATTTCACCATATGAAGCACGAAAGCATAATCGGCTTTTTTAGTTGGAGGCATTTCATAACCATCAATTCTTCCGTATTTATTCGCTTTAAAGGTTTCGTCTTCCCACTCCTTAATTGAATAGGGTGGATTTGCTACGCAGATGTCGAATGTTTTAAGTGAACCGTCTAGATTGAGAAATTTTGGATCAGCCAGTGTATCTCCGCGTTGAATGTCAGCACTATCCAGTCCATGAAGAAACATATTGATTTTTGCAATGGCATAAGTTCCAAGATTAATTTCTTGTCCATAGAGATAAAGTGAACGAGCCTTTTTTTCGCCTGCTTGATCTTTGAGATAATGATAAGCTTCCAAAAGAAAACCACCTGAACCAACAGCCATATCATAAATATGATCTTTTTCATGAGGTTTGAGAATTTGAATAATTACCCGTTCAGTTTCGCGTGGACTATAGAACTCGCCGCCTTTCTTGCCCGCATCCGCTGCAAATTGTTCAATTAAATATTCATAGGCATCGCCAAGAAGATCGGAACTGATATAGTTATCTCCAAAATTATGCTCGGAAAAATGATTAATGAGTTTTTGCAAAGTTTCGTTGGGAAACTTGTCTTTATTGGCAAAATCAAGATCATCAAAAATTTTATCGAGTTTGGGACTGTTAGCAGTAGTAAGTTTTTCAAAAATTTCATTAAGCTTTGCTCCAATTCCTTCGGCTTGTTTTTGCACAATTTCCCATTGGCAATTTTTAGGAACTTGAAAACGATGATTATGGTCAGCGCGCGCCAATTCTGTGTCATGATATTCCTCGATAAATTCTTCGTATTCCTCATCCCATATATCACTGATTCTTTTATAGAAAAGTAATCCGAAAATATATTTTTTGTAATCCGAGCTGTCGATTTTCCCACGTAAAATATCCGCACTTCTCCAAAGAAATTGCTTAAGTTGAGTAAGATTCATTTTTCCATCATCGTTTGAAATTAAAACGCCAAGGTCCTTAACGATACTTTTGTCATTGGCAATTTTTTCAATATCTTCCTGTTTATATTTTCTATCTCCCCGAGGACCAACCCTAAGCGGAGAAATAATACCTTTTTCTTCCCAATTACGAAGAGTATCCTTGTGAATCCCAAAAATTTTAGAAACTTCACCGATGGATAATAAGTCTTTTTGTGGTTTTTTGTCCATAATATTACTTTAAATATTTCAAAATTTTAAATTCTCTTTAATAATCATCATACTAGCAAGCTATCTTCATCCTGTCAAGTTTATATAAAAATTCATATCTTTTCATAGGTGTTATTGTATCATACGACTGACCAACAATTCAAGGCAACCAAATGACAACCAAAAGAAAAACACCCATTCATTTTTCACGATAATTTGCTATATTTGATTATCTTCAATAGTTGCAAAAACAAAAAGTGAACAGGCAATTTTTTAGCGTGTTCACTTTTTGAGGCACAGATAATTCAAGGAAATGCCTTTTTGATTTTTATAATTTAGCTTTTTCTTAACTTAACAGAAATTGCCAAAACATAGACAGCACAGACTCCAACAACAGCGTACACAATTCTTGAAAGGACTGACATATCTCCGAAGATAGTGGCAACCAAATCAAAGTTTAAAATTCCAACTAATCCCCAGTTCAACCCTCCAACGGCCAAAAGGATAATCGCCACCCAATCGATAGCATTTAATTTATTCATACAAACACCCCCTTTCCGTACAAATATTTCATTTTGTTTTTTGTTTACTAACTAAATATATTATACCACAAAAAAATAATAGCGCTACATTTTTCTGGAATCATACGCCCAATGAAGAACTGTTTGACGCTGACGAGCTCGACAACTCAAATCTCCTTTCTGGCAATTCTTTTTTATCTGCGCAACATGCCGAATAATAGCTCTCCATCTTTTTATCTGCCGAGTATCATCCACACATCTTCGACCCATATAATAACGGCAGTACCATTGAAACCAACCTCGCGGATCATCCGCCCATATCCAGCCTTTCTTTTTCCAAACCGAAAGGGGTTGTGAAGCGTTGATTCTAAAAAAATTAACCTTCGAATCGTGAAAAACAGAGTTAAGCTTGGCTTTCTCAAACCAATCAGTTGGAAATTCTTTTCGGCAATCAGTCATATATTTTCCGCCAAAAACTCCAAGCTCCAACATCTTCTTTGGAGTTAGCTCCGGTTTAAAATCCGGATCAAAATTTTTTCCAACCGGCTCGGATAATTCATAACTATAGCCGAATTGCATTTTGTCTCTAACTTTTATTTTTTTTATACGCATTGTATTACGTAATCAATTACTTACCTCTCCATTTTACCCGAAAACAATCTTTCTAGCAAAAACAAAACAGCCTCTCTCTCAGGAGACTGTTCCTTCAATGCACTGCTTCTGGACCTTGTATAATTGATTATAATGAGCAATACTTTAGATAATATGAAAATACACCCTAGCGTTCTGGCAAAAAAATTGAAACAAGGAGAAATCGCTGTCATTCCCACTGACACAATTTATGGTTTGTCGACCAATGCTCTCTTGAAAGATAGCGTTGAAAATATCTATCGCATCAAAGGCAGAGCACCTGAAAAACCAATGATTATACTGATCTCCAAAATTAGTGATCTAGAATTATTTAATATCAAAATCAATAAAAGCACTGCAAAAATCTTGAAAAAAGTTTGGCCCGGAAAAGTGAGTCTTATCTTGCCATGCAATAGCAAAAAATTTCACTATCTACATCGAGGAACCGGTTCACTAGCTTTTCGCTTACCTGCCAAAACTGACTTAATAAATTTACTAAAAATTACCGGACCACTCGTTTCTACTAGCGCTAACCCAGAAGGAAAAACTTCTGCTAAAACAATTGTTCAAGCCAAGAAATATTTTGGCGACTCTGTTGAGCTTTATGCTGATGAAGGACTTTTGAAATCAGCCCCTTCAACAATAATTGAAATCACAAATGGAAAAGTTAAAATTTTACGCCAAGGAGAAAAAAGATTATACTCAAAGTAATATGGAAAATAACCACGAAAAAAAATCGCCTAATAATTTTTCCTATCTAGAGAAATTAGCCATTGATGCCACTCATCAGATTGGATCACTCACTTCTCTCATTATCCACTCGATTTTCTTTGTGGGGATTTTTTCCTTGCAATGGTTTGGTTATAATTTTGATCAAATAATGTTGCTTCTTACCACAGTTGTTTCTCTAGAGGCAATTTATTTGGCAATCTTCATTCAGATGACTGTCAACCGTCAATCACATAAACTCACTAAGGTGAGCAAGGAGATGGAAGATATTTCTGATGATGTGGAAGAAATTTCCAAAGATATTGACGAGATTAGTGAAGATGTTGAGGACATCGAAGAAGAAATCGGTAAGGGCGATGAAAAAATGGTTCTCAAGCATCAGCACGAGCAAGAAAGAATTCAATATATGGAAAGCATCTTGAAAGAATTACTCGGAGAAATTCGTGAACTAAAAGATAAGCACAAATAATTTTCTACTTTTTTGCATTAAATATCTTTTCAAATAATATTCCCGCCGCGACTGCCACATTCAAAGATTCAATTTCGCGAGACTGGGAAATCTTCACTTTTTTATCCGACAATTTCATTATTTTTTCTTCTACTCCATTGGCTTCATTTCCCAAAACCAGACAAAACTTTTCTTCTTGAAAAATATTGCTGTTTATGACTTCGCCTTCTAAGCTAGTGACAAAAACCAGCATAACTTTTTTTATCTCGCTAAATATTTTCAAGTTTTCATCTTTGACAATGTTAAGCTTGAAAATTGCATCTTTAGCCGCGCTAATTGTTTTGGCATTGAAAACATCAGCGCATTTTTCATCCACGATAATGTTTTTGAGTCCGAAAGCTACGGCCGTACGCAAAATTGTGCCCAAATTTCCGGGGTCGTTTATGGCGTTTAGATAAATTATTTTTTCCTTCAACTTTATCTTTTTTTCTTGTTTTTCAAAAATTCCTGCAATTCCTGAAGAGGTGGACAGTGAAGAAAAATATTTATTCACTTTTTCATTTATCACGAAATGTTCAGGAAATTTTTCAACTATGAAATTTATTTTTTCATCAGCTTTATTTAGCAGATCTTCTGCAACAAAAAGTTGCACCGGCATAAATCCAGCTCGCATTGCGTCATAAATGATAATCAAATTTTCCACCAAAAACTGCCCCGAAACATCTCGAACTTTTTTGTCTCCAAGTTTCTTCAAGAATTTAATCTTTTCGTTGTCTGTGCTTATTATTTTTTGCATTTTTTTAATTTTTTGAAATTATTTTTTCTTTTTTATTTCTAAAAGCTTTTTTACTTCCCTATCAAAATCAGAAATATAATTTTTATCTTGCTCCACACGATATTTTTCATATTCTGACTCGGCTTTTATTTTTGCTTCCAACGCTGTAATTTTTCCCGCATTTGTAAGGATGCAATAATCCGAAACAGCTAAAAATTTATCTAAAAAGATAATCCAGTCTTTCATATTCATCACAATATGTCTTCGCGCCCTGTTTTCAGCTAAATCCAAATAAGCAGATACGATTCTTTCTAGTTGTTCTAGGTAATCTTGATTAAGATAATTTTTTGCAATCGCAACATCTAATTTTGAAATTTTACCTTTTGGCGCTTGTTTCCAAGTTTTCAACCCCATATACACTTTTTTTGCGTCAACTTCGGTATAGATAATCTCTGCAGCCGTTTTACCAGTGATTGCCCAATGGAGCTTATTTTGAACAGTTGCAAAAAAATCTTTAGTTAGCGAATCGTTCGGATCATAATCAGCAGATAATGCATAAATATCAGTAACTTTTTGATAAAATCTTCTTTCACTCAAGCGAATTTCGCGAATTCTCTCAAGTGCCTCATCAAAATAATCTTGCCCAAAATGTTTTATTTGCTTAAGCCTTTCATCATCCATCGCAAAACCCTTGATGATGTATTCGTGTAAAATTTCCGTCGCCCATTTTCGAAATTCCATTGCCCTGTGAGAATTCACGCGATACCCAACTGCGGTGATTGCTTTAAGATTATAATATTTAACGGATTTAATTTGAGTTTTTCCTTCTATCGCACCATGCTGAGTGGTATGTTCCAAAATGGAAACAACCACTTTTTCATCTAATTCTCCAATTTCAAAAATATTTTTAAGATGTTTTGAAATTGCGGAAACATTGACTTCAAATAGTTCCCCCATTTTCTTTTGAGTAAGCCAAAGAGTGTCGTCTCTAAAAAAAACATCGATATTCACTTTACCCCTTTTTGTTTGAAAAATAACAAAGTTATTAAATTTTTCCAATGTTGAATTATTTTTTTTCATATTTTTAATTCTAGTGATATTATATCATTATTCTACCACATCCTCCGAAACTGTCAACATTTATTTTGAAATAAAATAAAACCTGCCAAATCGGCAGGATATTTTTGGCGGAAGAGGAGGGATTCGAACCCTCGGTGAGTTGCCCCACACACGCTTTCCAAGCGTGCCAATTAAACCACTCTTGCACCCTTCCTGTTGGTAATTTAAAGGATAGCTAATTTTTCCATAAATATCAAGTATACATTAAAAAATCTGCAAGAAAATTGCAGATTTTTAAAGTTGATATTCAATTGATTATTGTTCCTTGTCTCTTGTTTCTTGATTTCTATTTCTCCATCTTCCCAATCTCAATTGTAGTCTTAATCACTGTGTCGGGGTTAAGAGAAATTGAATCAATGCCTTCCTCCACGAGGAATTTGGCAAAATCCAGAAAATCCGAAGGCGCTTGTCCGCAAATTCCGACTTTTCTTTTGGCAATATGGGCTTTTCTGATTACTTGGCGGATAAGTTCTTTGACGGCTTCATTTCTCTCGTCATATACATGAGCGACTTTGGCACTGTCTCGATCTACTCCAAGCGTAAGTTGAGTGAGGTCATTAGAACCAATTGAAAAGCCATCAAAAATTTTGGCAAATTCGTGAGCTAAAATAACATTGGATGGAATTTCACACATCACATAAACTTCCAAACCTTTCTTGCCTCGCTCCAATCCATGCTTTTTCATTTGCGCCAAAACTTTTTTTCCCTCTTCAATTGTTCGACAAAATGGAATCATAATTTTGACATTCGTAAGTCCCATCATCTCCCGCACTTTTTTGAAAGCTCTGCATTCCAAAGCAAAACCGTCAATATAGTCAGCGTCATAATAGCGTGAAGCTCCGCGCCAACCAATCATTGGATTTTCTTCGGAGGGTTCAAAATTTTTCCCACCAATCAAGGTGGAATATTCATTAGTTTTGAAATCCGACATTCGAACAATCACATCTTTTGGAAAAAAAGCGGCGCCGATTCGGCCGATGCCTTCAGCTAATTTATCCACAAAAAATTCTTCCTTGTTTGGATAACCTTGGGTAATTTCTTCGATTTTTCTTCTTTCATCCTTGTCTTTTATTTTCTCAAAATGTTTAAGTGCCATTGGATGAATTTTGATATACTCTGTAATGATAAATTCTTCTCTTGCCAATCCTACGCCGTCATTTGGGATAAAAGAAAGATCAAAAGCTTGGTCAGGATTGCCCACATTCATCATTATTCTAGTTTTGGTTTTTCGCAAATGCTTCAGATTTGTTCTTTTAATTTCATATTTCAAAAGTCCTTCATAAATTTTGCCTTCTTCTCCTTCGGCACAACTAGCCGTCACATTTTGTCCGTCCTTTATAGTATGCGTGGCATTGCCCACTCCCACAATACACGGGATTCCCAATTCTCGACTGACAATCGCCGCGTGAGAGGTGCGTCCACCAGAATTAGTGACAATAGCGCTGGCAATTTTCATAATTGGCTCCCAATCCGGATCAGTCATTTCAGTGACAAGCACTTGGCCTTTTTTAAACTGTGCAATTTTTGCCACATTCTTTATCACATTAGCTTGTCCTTGCCCGATTTTTCCACCCACTGCTGAACCTTGGCAAAGCAACTTGCCTTTTTCCCGCAAAATATATTCTTCCAAAAAGTTTTTATCTTTTTGTGATTCCACAGTTTCCGGTCGAGCTTGAACAATATAGAGCTCATTGTTTCGACCGTCTTTGGCCCACTCGATATCCATCGGTTTTTTGTAATGCTCCTCAATTTTCACGCCCCAAACGGCGAGTTGCAAAACTTCTTCGTCAGTGAGGGCAAATTTTTTGCGATCTTCCATTGGCACCAAAACATTTTGCGTAGAAGAATTTCCCCCTACACTATAGATCAATTTATTTTCCTTGCTTCCCATTTTCTTGCCAATAATTGATTTGAAACCATCCTTCAGTGTTGGTTTATGCACGATAAATTCATCTGGTGTCACCTTGCCTTTGACAATATTTTCCCCCAATCCCCATGAACCATTTATCACTACCGCGTCTTGGAAGCCTGATTCCGTGTCAATGGTAAACATCACGCCACTCACCGCCTCATCTGAGCGAATCATTTTTTGCACACCCACCGAAAGCGCAATGGCAAAATGATCAAATTTTTTGTCCACGCGATATGAAATTGCGCGATCAGTGAAAAGTGAAGCAAAACATTTTTTGACTGACTCCAAAAGATTATATTCCCCGACAATATTCAAGTATGATTCTTGCTGACCGGCAAATGATGCGTCTACCAAATCTTCGGCTGTGGCGCTAGATCTCACCGCTACATCCACTCCGCCCGCGAAATGATTAGTATGATCATCTTTGTCCCAAGTAATGCGGAAATCCTTATGCCGTGCATATTCTTTGGACAATTTGGCATAATTTTCCACAATTTCGTTTCGCAAATCTTCTGGAAATTGCGCCGAAAGAATCAACTCGCGAATTTGATGTCCCCGCTTGGCCAAATTAACCATACTGCCCGTGTCCAAACCTTTGAGGATTTTTTTGATTTTTCCATCTAATTGATTTTCGGAAATAAAATAACGATACGCCTTGGAGGTAATCGCAAAACCATTGGGCACTTTTATCCCCTTGCCTTTCAAATTAGAATACATTTCCCCAAGCGATGCATTCTTCCCTCCGCCAAATTCAATGTCCCCAATTCCGAGTTCCGAAAACCACAACACAAAAGCATCTTTTTTATTTTTTTTGATTTGTTTTTTTCTTTTTAACATTTTTTTTAATAATTTTTTATTTTTTACATTTTTATTATACCACGAAAAAATGAAATTGATAAATAAAAAAACGGATTCACTTATAAATCCGTTTTACTAAAATTATTTTTGTAAAATCTAATCCACCTCCTCCACCTTCACCAAACTCATATGTTCTTTAGTGACGTGTGGGCGACCCATTACGATGACTAATTTATCCTTGAGATTAACTTTTTTCTTGGTTTTTAGAATCTTAATGGAGATATCAATAAGTTCATCAATCGTTTCGCAGTCCGGCAGAACAAAACTCTGCACGCCCCAAACTAAACTCAATTGATTATGTGTTTTTTCATTGTTAGTCATGACAAAAATCGGGCTTTCTGGACGATGACGAGAAATCATTTGCGCGGTAAAACCACTCACACTAGCCACCACAATCGCTTTGGCCTTGGTATCTTTCAAAAGTTCATGAGCTGAATTAGCCACCGCCGATGAAGTAGATTTCTTTTTGTCTCCCAAAAAACCATGTTCCAAATCATCAAAAGGTGATCTTTCAGTGTTACTAATTATGTCACTCATAGCCTTAACGGCTTGCACGGGATATTTGCCGTTAGCCGTTTCACCAGAAAGCATCACCGCATCAGCATGATCAATCACTGCATTGGACACATCTGAAACTTCCGCTCGAGTTGGCAAAGGATTTTCAATCATCGAATTGAGCATTTGTGTGGCCACAATAACTGGCACGGCTGACCGCAGGCACTTAGCAATAATTTCTTTTTGATAAATCACCACGCGATTTTCATCCATTTCAATTCCAAGATCGCCTCTGGCTACCATCACCGCATCGGACGCTTCAATTATTTCTGCAATATTTTTGATTGCTTCTTTTCTTTCAATTTTGGCAATTATCTGAGGCAACTTCAATTTACTTTTCACTATCTTTTCTATTTTCTTTTTCACGTTCATTATCTCTTTCGCATTGCTCACGAAAGAAAGTGCAATATAGTCAACATCTTGCGACAGTGCAAATTTCAAATCCTCATCGTCCTTTTTCGTAAACGCTCCTCTTTCTAGTTTTATATCTGGAATATTGACGCCCTTATGATTTTTGAGCACCCCCCCACTTATCACCTCCACTTCCAAATATTTTTTTTCCTTGGAAATTACTTTCATTTTTATCAATCCATCTTCGACTAAGATATAATTTCCAACCTTAATGTCAGAAATTATTTTCGGCCAATCAAGCTTGAATAATTTTCCTTCTATTTTCAGCAGTTTTTCATCCACCGAAACATCCGAAACAAAAATTGTTTCTTTTTTCTTAATTGTAATTTCTTCTTCAACAACAGTTCTGATTCTTGGCCCTTGAAGATCAGCGATAATTCCAATCGGCAATTCCAACTCCGAACGAAGCTCTTTGATATAACCTATCAACTTGCCATTAGAATTATGATCACCATGAGAAAAATTTATCCTCGCCACATTCATTCCTGTCTTGATTAATTTTTTCAATTTTTCCTTAGTGCCAGTCGATGGTCCAATAGTAGCTACAATCTTAGTTCGTTTCATGATATTCCTTACGAATTACGAATTTATACGAATGTACGAATGCGCAATTAAATATTTTAACAATTATATTTATATTCTAATTATATCATTAAATACTAAACAAAAACAGTCCCGAGTATTTCTCGAGACTGCTTTAAGATAAAAATACTAAACAACTACTAATTCTTATACATATCCTTCATTTGGAACAAGATATACCAACCAATAATTGCACCAATAATACCACTAACAATGCCACTAATAGAAATAATGCTTCCGATAAGACCTATGATACTGGCATAAAAAAGTAATCGCCAAGATTTTTTAGTTCTTTTGAATAATCCTGGTACTGCGATTAGTACTAGCGCGAGATCAGCAAGAGAAAAAACTAAAGAAATAATACCCATAACTCCCCATCCATGACCAAGGCCATAATAACCGCCCATCATTGCAAAAGGAGCGATTAAAGCAGAAATGCCCATAAGCGCCAAAATTCCCGGAATAATCATTAAAGCAAGAACGATAGTTAAGTATGGAGACACATTAGCGATAAATTCCTTAACTCCTTTTGGCAAAGCAAACGGAGCTTTTTTGACCATATACTCATCTAGCAATGCTTCGAGTTGATTTATCCCACCCTTAAGATCGGATTTCCCCGACTTAGCCTGCTCTGCCTGCTTTTCACTTTTTTGTTCGTCCATATTTTTTTATTATTAATTTATTATATGTTTAAGAAATTTACTTTCCCCTTGTTTATATACTAACATAATTTACCATTCTAGCAAAATAGAAAATTCTTTTTTATTTTATTCCTTTCCACATAAAACTAAAAATATTTTTATGCAGATCAGCAATTGCCTTGTCTTTTATAATTACGCCGACTAAATTTTTAAACGAAATCAAGGCCACTATATCATCGACAATCAATAAATCGGTTTCAAAACAAAAATTTTCCGGTAATAATTTATTTTTCACAAAATTATTATATTCTTTCTGTTTCAAACGTTCAATCGCCTTATCTGATTTTTCCACTAAGTTATGAAGAATTCCCCCATTATTATATAAACTCATCAATAATTCATGATTTTCCTTGAAAGAAAACAATTTGAAAAAACTGGCTGGGGAAAATATGGAATAAACATTTCTGTGGGTATTTAGCATCTCTTCATATATTATCTTTAGCCCTGCTTTTCCTTCATAAAAACTGATGGCTGGCTTATTGAACGAAGCAGAATATAACGAAACTAATTCAGGAATTATTTTTTCAATTTTTTGCTTCTTGGCGTCAATTGACTTCTTTTTGTCTTCCAGAATCTTGGTTATTTTTTCCGGATTCTCCGCACAATAAAATATTCTTTTCTTCTCGGCAGTTTTATATACTAATCCTTTTTCCAAAAGACTTTCAATATATTCATAAACGGTTGTTCTCTTAATTTTAGCTTTTCTTGAAATATCCGAAATAGTGCTTTTCCCAAGCACTAAAACCGCCAAATACACATCAATTTCTCTTTTTGACAAATCCAAATTATATAGTTTTTCTTCCAGATTATTCATACAAACAATCTATCTTATTTTTCAAAAAGTGTCAACTTTTTTCGTCATATAAAATAGATTGCTTAATAATATAAGGCTTAGATAAAGAATTATTCTAACTTTATTCTATGAATACTGGCACAAAATAATGTTAATAATATAATAAATTATTCTTTAACAATTCAATAACAATCAAACTATCCAGCGAGGAGACTGCTATGAAAAATTCATGGAAAATTTCTTTTGACGAGTTAGTACTTAGAGCTATGGGTGTTTTTGTAATTGGTTCTATCTTTTTTCTTCTTCACTGGACCGCACGCTCAGAAAAAATTGCTACTTGGGAGCAAGTCTGCGTAGTTAATCACATAGACAAAACATCAACAACAATTGAACAAACAGGCACTGAAGCTCAAACTAAAACTCAAGCCTATGTTAGTTTCGTTTGCGAGATGGGACCGATCAGAGAAAAAGAAATATTCACTCAATTTTTTGAAAAGTCTATTCCGAGCGTGGGCGACAAGTTCCTATGCAGATTTGAAGCATGGGATAAAATAGATGCTGGTTCTGGTATGGGACCAGGCCCCATCACAAAGCATACAGAAATAATACTCAAGGGGTGTAAGCCATGGAAAGGAGAACGCCCATGAAAACAAAAGAAGAAATTTTTAAAGAGTATCAAGAATATTATAGGTGGTCGATTTCAGACGTCCTGATGAAATTTCATTTTCTATGGTTTTCTTCCATGATGATAGGTGTCCCCGCATTATTGGTAGTCGCCCTTTTATTAGAAAACACTCCACTATCTTTTTTTGAAGTTTTTTTAAAAATCTTTGATTCTATGGGCGAGAATATAATTGCCACTTGGTGGATTTTTTTAGTCATCATAAATCCTTTTGCTTGGTCTATCGCCGAGGATAGTCTATTGAGAAAATTTCTGCGAAAAAATCCTGATTATGAAAAAATTGTAACAGCTAACGAAATTAGTCAACATAATTTCAATGCTATTTTTCGTAAAAATTAGCCTATCCCACATTAGATATTACAAAAGCCATTGGCAGTGACCAATGGCTTTTTTATTTTTTCCTAAAAATTATACACTCATCCCTCTTAAAGCTTTTATACGTTCCTCGATTGGTGGGTGGGTCATAAACATTTTCATCATTTTTTTCCCCTTAAAAGGATTGGCAATAAAAAGATGAGCAGTGGCGCGATTGGCGACTTCGAGTGGCTCCGTATCTTGAGAAATTTTTTCCAAAGCTTTTGCCAAGCCTTCCGGATAACGGGTAAGAAGTGCGCCATCAGCATCAGCCAAAAATTCACGCTTGCGAGAAATTGCCAATTGCATCAGAACCGATGCGATTGGAGCTAGTATTGAAAGAATAATTGCTAGAATTATGAGAACCATTTTAAGTTGTCCGCCACCACTATCATTATCCCTCGATCTCCCTCCAAAAAAAGCCCAGTGACGAAACCAATCAGCCAGAAGTGTGACAAAACCCACGAGAATTACAATCACAGTCGAAAGCAAAATATCGCGATTGCCAATGTGCGACAATTCATGTGCAATCACGCCTTCGAGTTCCGTTTTTTCTAGGCGGGAAATTATTCCAGTCGTAAGACAAATTACCCCATGCTTTGGATCACGCCCTGTAGCAAAAGCATTTATCGCTGAGTCTTGGATGATATATATTTTTGGCACTGGCAGTCCCGCCGTGATGCAAAGATTTTCCACAAGATGATAGATCTCAGGATTTTCAGAATGCTTTACTTCTTTCGCCGAGCTCATTGCGAGAACAATTTTGTCGCTCCACCAATAAGACGCGAAACTCATTACGACGGAAAAAATAACTGCGATGTACAGTATTGTGCTGTTGCCCATTGCCCCCGCAAAAACATAACCCACCCCAATCACAAATACCAAAAAACCGGTGATATAAAGCCAGGTAAGGCGTGTATTTTTGTCCGCTTGATTATAAATAGTAGACATAAATTGAAATTTGCTCGCTATGCTCGCGAAATTAATAGAAATTATTTGTCATTCTTTTTGCACTTGTATGTAGAAGAAATAAAATTATTTAATTTAACAGATATGCTATTTGCAATTTCTTTAGACTTTAAATATTTAGACTGTTCGACTTTACTTCTTTTAAGCATAAGTTCTAGCCAATGCTTTATACCTTCAGCCAAAGAAGCTCTGGAAATATAATAAAACTTAATTTTATCTAAATAGTGAAACCTGAAATATCCTTCAGTAATATTAGCACCAACAGAGTCAATCGCTCTTATAAACTGATCTCCCATAATTTTTTTATCTTGCCAGTCCATTCCAGAATAAATTTCCCAAGATAAATCAGATAATTCAATAGCCAATTTGTAAACCTCAAGATCCTCCAGTGGTATAAATTTCTTATTCTCCAATTTTTTATTTTAATTTCATATCAATTAATTTCAATGCATTTCAATTTTATTTCTAATAATTTCTAAGTATTTTAGAATTCTACCTTCACATTTTCCTTCTCCTTCTCATCCATCTCAAAAAATTCGCGCGCACTAAATTTCAACATTCCGGCAATCATATTGGTTGGAAAAACTTGTAGTTTAGTGTTGAAATCGCGAACATTGCCATTATAGAATCTTCTGGAAGCCATAATTTTGTCTTCCGTATCAGTGAGTTCTCTTTGAAGTTCCAAAAAGTTTTGATTGGCTTTGAGTTCAGGATAATTTTCACTAACGGCAAACAAAGATTTCAAAGTTCCGCTGAGCATATTTTCCGCCTCAGCTTTCTCTTGTGTTGTTCCAGCATTCATTGCCTGCGTTCTCGCCTGTGTCACCTTTTCGAAAACTTCTTTTTCATGCGCCGCATAACCCTTGACTGTGCTAATCAAGTTTGGGATCAAATCATAGCGTCTTTTGAGTTGCACCGAGATATCACTCCAAGCTTCATCCACTCTGTTTTTGAGGGTGATAAGCCCGTTATACATCGCAATTATCGCAATTGCGACAACAACTACAATGCCTAATAAAATTATTCCTATTCCCATATTTTTATTCTTAGTTAATTATATCTAAATTCTATCATTTTTTGATTCCTATGTAAAACCCTAAAATTATGCTATAATTTATACAAGTTAACAATTAATTTATTCTTATGGACATCCTAAAACCCTACTACATTTTTCTAATTCCAATGTTTGTTGGAGGCGTAGTGCAGATAATAAAATTCATAGTTTATTCAATGAAGCATGGTTGGAATATTCAATATGCCATGACGCACGGCCATATGCCAAGTGCTCACACAGGATTTATTATGTCGCTAGTCACTTCCGTTGGCTATTATGACGGCATAAATTCTGGTGCTTTCACTGTCGCCGTGGCTCTCGCTATTATCGTGATTGATGACGCCGCTCGACTTCGAATGTATATGGGCGACCAAGGACGCTATCTTAATATGCTCATCAGACAATTAAATATAAACGAGGACCAATTTCCTCGCCTTCACGAAAGAATGGGCCACCGAATTTCCGAAGTGATTGTCGGTGGAATCTTGGGCGTTATTTTTACCTTAGCTCTTGCAATAGTTTTACAGTAATAAATTTAAAAAAATATTTTTTAGTAAAAATTCAAAATAGTATGACGGAATTAAAAATTTTAAAAAATTTAGAAATTATAAATACAAAAAATCCAGAAAATAATCAAAGATTGTTGCAGATAGAATTACCCCCAGGATTAACAGAAGAAAAATATAGATTAGTAGTTGCCAAGCTACTCCAAGACGAAAAAAATAAGAAAGCTCCTGATCTAAAAACTATTGGAATCCTAGAATCTTTATTAGAAGCAAAATATAATTCCCCAAAGAATTAAAATTTTTTCATTTATTCAAAACTTCCAACTCTTCCAGGATAATTTTCTTTTCATTCCACGGAATTCTTTGTTTTCCAATTGCCATCACTTCTTCGGCGCCTTTGCCGGTGATGACAAAAATATCTCCCGGCCTTGCAATTTGCAAGGCCTTTTTGATTGCAAGCCGGCGATCCATGATTATCCAAAAGTTTTCATTTTCGATTTTATTTTTTATTCCACTGGCGACTTCATTTATTATTTGCATCGGATCTTCATTATATGGATCTTCGTTAGTGACAATCACATAATCCGCATAGCGTGAAACAATTTCACCCATCATTGGACGTTTTCCACGATCTCTTTCTCCACAAGCTCCTAGCACTGAAATTACTTTTGTTTTTTTCGTATTTATTCGTTCTATTAGTGTATATAATTTTTCCAAACTATCCGGCGTCACCGCATAATCAATGATAATTTCAACGCCTCGATTATTTGGCACTTTTTCCATTCTACCAGGCACTCCTTGAATTTTTTCCAAAGCATTTTTTATTGTTTCATCTGAAATTCCATACACAAATCCCACACAAGTCGCAGCTAATGCATTTTCCACATTGAATAACCCTGGAATATTTAGCGTGTATAAAGTATTATGTATAAAGTATGTGGAGACATTGATTTCTAATTTAATATTCTCGGCATTTATTATTTCTAAATTATTATATTTATTTTTAAATTCTTTATAAGGAATACTTGATACATTATACTTACTACTATATACTAACTTTTTTTCATTATTAAAATGAAAAAAAGTTTCAGGTTTTTCCATATCCAAATTCACCACCGCATTTTTGACATTTCTAAAAAGTTTCAACTTCGCCTGACGATATACTTCGATTGTCTTGTGATAGTCTAAATGTTCCCGCGTCTCATTGGTAATCACCGCTGTGTCATAGCGAATTCCCCAAGTGCGAAATTGATCCAGCGAATGCGAAGAAGTTTCCAAAACTAAATATTCGCAGTTAGCCTTTACAGCTCGCGCGATAAATTTTTGCACTTGAAAACTGGAAAGAGTGGTGAATTTGGTGGCATTGACCCATTCTTTTTCACCAAGTTTGAAATTAATCGTCGACGCCATCGCCACTCTCGCGCCTGACTCTTCCAAAATTTTTGTGATCATCTGCACCGTGGTTGTTTTTCCATTTGTTCCTGTCACACCGACTATCTTGATTTTTCTCGAGGGAAAATTATTGATAATATTTGCCACAACTGCTTGCGCTAAATGATAAATATTTTTTATGTTCTGTGGAATAAACTTCTTCATATCCTATTAACTATTTACTAATTACTAATAAACTATTTCACAAAACTTTTTACTTTTTGAATTATTCTATACAACCAATATTTTACAGGACTAATTACTATATCATAACTCCCAGGAAATATCACGGGCTTTGTGCTCGGTGAAAATCCGAGTTTAAATCTAGTTATCCCCTCCCACGACCTTCCCTTTTTTTCCTTTACCTTCACCCCACAAAAATCATATCTGACACATCCAGTCTTGCGGGCATCTTGGATTTGACGCCATTGCAAAAGATGCGGTGCCATCAAGTTTTTATATTTGTCATCCGATGCTCCATGCAAATAATAGGCGGTGTCGCCGTAGAAAATAACAATATTAGCTGCAATAATTTTATTTTCATATTCAGCCACATATAATTTTATGATATTGCTTGGAATTATTTCAAACATCTTTTGGTAATAATTTTCGTCATGTGTGACGATTCCCTGTCTTTCAGACATTATTTTTGTCAGTCTCAAAAATTCTTCGATATATTTTTTGTTTCCTGACTCCTGTTCACTGATCACTGACACGCCCTTTTTCTCCGCCAATTTAATATTATATCTGGTCTTACTCTTCATGTTCGCCAAAATTTCTTCTTCTGATTTCGAAATATCTATTATTAAAGTTTCCCTCGGTTGCATATCATGCGGAGCCTTAACTACTCGCAAATTTTTGCCAATTAAATCTAATATACGCGAATCCGTTGGCTCAACCCTAATCCATCCCGCCTTTTCTTTTTTCGCTAAATTAATTAATTTTTCCATGTCATGCTGAACTTGTTTCAGCATCTCTTCTTTAAATCCTGAAACGAGTTCAGGATGACAAATAACAGGTCCATGAGGAATATAAAAATACTTCCCCACCACCGACAAATTATGCTCAACTATGCTAGCCGAAAAACAAAAATCCCCTTCTCCTTTATAAGGAGAAGGCCTGCCTGCCGGTAGGCAGGTGCCTCGTAGGGCGGATGAGGTAATTTCAAAAGTCTTTCTCCCCACCGCCTCCTGAAATTTCCGCCACTCGTTTGATTGCAAAAAGTTATTGTCCATGGGTCCTTTAGTTTTCTTAATAGTTATTTAGGTATTACATAATTCAGATTAGATTTAGTAAAATCCAAATCAATTCTTCTTAAATAACACTCTTTGTAACAAAAAATTGATTATTATAGGAAAAAATATAATAAATAAGATAGCTATTAAAGTGGGAGAAAATATAATTAATGTTGGCTTAAATTTTTTTAAACATGGTTGTTTTAATGGAGCATTAACATAATCAAAAGCACCCAAAATTCCAAAATGACACTGTTCATTATATAATGTTTCTTTTTCACAAAATACATCGCAAGGAACATGCATATTTTTACCAATCATATTATAAATAACAAATCCTCCTATAATTGATATGATAAAAGTAAATATAAGTGCAACTATTTTTAATATTTTGTATTTCATATTTTTATTATTAAAAAATTATATTTTAGTCTATATCTTCCTGAAATTTAAGCCATTCATTTGATTGAAGAAAATCTTTTTTCTTTTCTAAGTTTTCGTACATTCGTATATTTGCAATAGATTAGTAATTCGTAAAGATTATTTCCTCCCCAAATTTCGCAAAGCCATCTTAACTCTCTGCCCCACATCCTTCACATCCAGCGGAACTAATTTCAGCGCATCACGAGCTTCGCTAACGGAATAGCCCATAGTGAGTAGCGCTTCGATAGCGTCAGAGTCAATCGTGGCCTCTTCTTTTTCGCCAGTAGTCATATCGGCTACTTTATTTCGCAATTCCAAGATAACTCGCTCGGCAGTCTTTTTTCCAATGCCAGAAACTTTGGTGAGAATGGATGGGTCTTCGTTGAGAATAGCCGTTTTGATGGTTTTGGGCGTAGCAATAGAAAGAATTCCCATGCCCGCTTTTGGACCAATGCCAGAAATTGAAATCAAAAGTTCAAACATTTCCAATTCTTCGCTCGTCAAAAAACCATAGAGCGCCAGCGTGTCTTCGCGCACATAAGTGTGGATAAACAAACTTACCTCCGTTCCACCCAAGGCGGATCCTGAGGACATTCCCGCCACTTTCCCAAAAGTATAAGCTGACAAAAAAACTTTGTAGCCAATATCATGGACGTCTATTACCGCATAGTTGCTTTTAAGATATTCAATTTTCCCCGTTAGTTTTGCAATCATAATTTTTTACCCTAATAAATAAAGTGTACTTTATATCTTAGCAACATTCAAGCTACCCATTTTTATATAAATTCGGGCAGTGCATTGCCCGTATTTAATAAAATTTGAACATAGATAATCACTTTTCCGTCAATTCAACCCTTAACCTCTTTGACAAAACACTCCCATCGTCGTTTTTATACTCCCCATCTTGATCTTCTTTATATTTGTACCCCAGACCTTTAATGATTTTATGCGGAGCTTTATTTTCCTCCATATGCGCGATGATTTTTTGGGCACCATATTGAAACTATTTTTCAATGTAAGTAATTAATTATGTAATTATTTTTTCAAAAAGGGTTATTTAAGCTGTTGCTTAAAAAAAATACTATTTTAATAATTAAAATGGCAAATCTTCTAACATATAATACTTTAATTCATTTAAAGAAAATTTTTGCCCTTTATTTTCTAATGATTTCCTTAATTTTATAAATCTTTTCTGTTGATTCTCGTCCATATTTACATAAAATTGTTTCCATTCATTTAAGGGCACGCCAATTTCTTGTGATCGTTTATAAAGCTTGGCAAAATACATATACGCTTCAGACGCGTCAATCACTTGATTGTAAGGGCCAAAACTAATACTAGCATTATCATTAGCTGCATGAAGAATATTTATAATTGTATCTAAATGAAATTCTGGAATATATGCGATAGTTTTTAACATAACCGAATCAGTTTGATCCCATGAGTTACTATTACGAAGACTTAAAACAATTTTTTCCTCTATAAGTTTTAATTTATCGTCTTCAGCAATTTTTCTTTCTGCTTCCTGTACAACCTTTTTTTCTTCTGGTGTTATACTCGGCAATGCTTGAAGATTATCCGACCAACTCAATTTTCCGCCAAATTTTTTTCTAAATTCATCTGCCAGAAATGGGTTTAATACACACTTATCCCCTGCCCTTATACAATAATCGTTTATATTTTTTGTAAATATACTTAAAACAGGTTTTTTTATTTTCTTAATCTCAAAATAAGAAAGAAGAGCTTCCCAAATATACCGGTCACAATTTTTCCTATCATTTCCCTTGTCGAAAGGAGGGTTTCCCTTAATTATCCTACTTTCAGTCGCCTCAGTTATTTCCTTTGAGTCGGAAATAATAGTGGAAAAACTTAATAATTCCTTTATTATCTTAGCTGATTTTCCATTTGGAGATGTAAGATTTTTAAATAGACAGCTACTATCTTTATCTAGTTTTTTTATCTTTTTATTTGCAGAAAGCAATAAAGCTTTTGAACCTCTTAGTTCTTGAATGTCTTTTCTTTGCAGTATTTCAGTGAGTTGTTCTAAATGTTTCCTTTTGAAATTAAAATTTCCATCCGTCCATGCTTCATAACGATTTCGGTTGATTTCATCTAAAACCTGTTGAGGAATAAGTATTATGTAGATATCTTCGCTAAGTTTTTTTAAAATTGGCAAAATTTCTTTTGCGAGTGTTTCACTAATAAGAAGATCTCTGTATAAATTAGTATCGATGAATATATATTCTTTTTTTACTGTTTTTTTTAGCATATCAATATTTTAAATCCCTTAATCAATTTCTATTTTTAAGCTGTGGATAACTTACCTTTGCTAGTTCGGTAAATTTTCGGTATAATGGAATTATAACAAATTCATATCACAAGTCAATTATATGTCCACACTCACAAAAAAGCAAAAACAAATATTGGATTTTATCAAATCTTATATAAACAAAAAAGGGCTATCCCCTACTATCGAAGAAATTAGAAAACATTTCAAACTCTCTGCCGTGTCAACTATTCATCAACACTTAGAAGCACTAGAAAAAAAAGAATTCATCGAAAGAAATGGGAGCTCAGCTAGAGGAATTGAATTGAAAAAGAAAAATCCTTTCAGTCTTATAAAAATTCCATTAATTGGAGCGATAGCTGCTGGTCAGCCAATCGAAGCTATAGAAACAATAGGAGAAAGCGTGATGATTGCTTCGGATAGTATAAAAAAAGATGAACAATATTATGCTCTCGAAGTTAGGGGTACGAGCATGATTGATGAAGGAATTTTTGATGGTGATATTGTAGTTATTAAAAAACAATCTTCGGCAGAAAATGGACAAACAGTGGTCGCGATAATTGATGACAACGAAGCCACTTTGAAAAAAATATACCGGGAGAAAAATAGATTCAGACTTCAACCAGCCAATCAAACAATGTTGCCGATTTATAGAAAAGAAGTTGAGATTAGAGGGGTGGTTATCGAAATAAAAAGAAATTTAGAAAATACCTCTAGCGATTCAAAACAAAAAATATTTAGAACACTAGATTTATTTGCCGGAGTTGGCGGGATACGATTGGGTTTTGAAAATGCAGGCTTTGAAACAGTTTTTGCAAATGATTTTGATAAATATTGCAAAGACACTTACGATTTGAATTTCAAAAAATCAAAACTTGTTGTGGAGGATATGAGAAAAATTGGAATTGATGATTTGCCAGAGTTTGATTTTCTCTTGGGCGGTTTTCCTTGCCAAGCATTTTCAATTGCAGGATATCGAAAAGGATTCGATGATGAAAAAGATCGAGGAAATTTATTCTTTGATGTTGCGAGAATTTTGGAAGCTAGAAAACCAGAAGGATTCCTTCTGGAAAATGTAAAAAATCTCAAAGGTCATGACAACGGAAAAACTTTTAGTATAATCATCCAGACGCTAGAAGATTTGGGTTATTATGTAAAAACTAAGGTTTTAAACACTATGGAATATGGAAATGTTCCACAAAATAGAGAAAGAATATATATTGTAGGATTTAAAAATAAAATTTATTCAGAAAAATTTGAATTTCCAGAACCGCAGAAATTAAAACTAAAAGTCACTGACCTTTTGGAAAAAAATGTGGACAAAAAATATTATTATAACGGCAAGCCACTCTTTGAAAAACTTAAGGGTTTTGTAAGCGAAGAAGGAAAGGTTTATCAGTGGAGAAGACAATATGTTCGAGAAAACAAAAAAGGTGTGTGTCCAACTCTCACTGCTAATATGGGAACGGGTGGACATAATGTTCCAATTATAAAAGACAACAAAGGAATCAGAAAACTGACGCCCCTTGAATGTTTTAGATTACAAGGATTTCCAAAAACATTTATCTTGCCAAAAAACTTGGCTGATTCTTCACTGTATAAGCAAGCTGGAAATTCTGTGAGTGTCCCAGTGGTTACGGCCGTAGCAAAACAAATTATGAAAGCAATGGAGAACTAAAATTAAAGTTTACTCAATAGCTTATTCCAATCACTGTCGGAATTATATAATTTACCCACCGATTTAACATACCTATGCCCTTTATCGAATTTTTGGCCAGGAATTTCAGTGACCTTTTCTAACTCATTCGCATATATAAATCCGCAGATCCACACTGGTATCTTTTCTAATTTATTTATTTTTTTGAAATTTTTGTTCTCGTCAAGAAACTTTCTAACTTTTCCAAAAAAAGAATGGTCTCTCAAAATTCTAAATAAGTGATCACTAGGCAGACCAACTCGTGCAAAAATATACACGTCGCTTTTTCTTCCAGCTAATTCAACTTCATTTGATCCTAGAACAAGAAAAGCGCTTTTCATTTTACTCGCCTTCACCCCTACTCCAAGTTTTGGTATTCTAAATCCTTTATCATCTTCTATTAAATCAAAATCTTGAGGAGTTATTTCCTCAGGATGAACACTTTCGTCTAGTTTTATTTTTTTTGAAAATTTTTGTAGTAAAAAATTCTTGATAGCATGTTCTGCAAGAATTCCAAGAATAACATCATCCGCGGCTTGAACCTCAGTTCTTTGCCCCCTTATCCCATTCAATGAAAGTCCACCGTAAACCATTTTGATCGCAAATTCAAAACATTTTTCATATTCATCTACTTTTAATTCTATAGTTCTTTCTTTTTTTAATTTATTCCATTCTTCTAAATAATTTTTATCAAAATACCATCTATTCCTAATCTTTTCCCCAATTATTTCTTCGCTAGCGTTAGAATAATTTTCAAAATTATTCTTTGGAATTCCTAAGAATAAAATAGCATCTTTTTTCGATAATTTATCTCCCATATAATTAATTTAATAAATTTCTACATTTTCATTCTACCTCCTTTCTTCTTAAAAATCAAAGTTGCTTCGCCCTAAAGTACCTCATCGGCAGACAAGCTTGCCAAAACTTCTATCCTATGATAGAAATATATAAGTAATTAAATGTAAAATACGGGATACGGAATACGAAACTAATCGCAAATTATGTTTCATGTTTCATGTTTCATGTTTCATAGCTTATGCCAATCATCAAATCAGCCAAAAAATACATGCGAGTGACTGCGAGAAAAACCCAAAAGAACAACAAAATTAAGGGCCAATTTCGAAGCGCGATCAAAATCACCAAAACTGCTCTTTCTAAGGGCGAAATCGACAAAGCGCAAGAATACTTGAAAAAATCCCTGAAAGCCTTGGATAAAGCTGTTCAAAAGAAAGTTCTCACTAAAAACGGCGTCGCCCGCATGAAATCCCGCCTCAACAAGCAAGTCAAAACCGCCGCCACAGCCAAGAAATAATCTTCATGAAAAAAAACAAACGCTCCAGAAATGGAGCGTTTTTTGTTTTTTATATCATTATTCCATCCTTGCGAAATAGAAAGAAATAAATTGAAACTTTTTCGCGTTAAGAAATTTATCCTGTTTGAGGTCCGACGCATTTGGTCGGGCCGAGTTATAAATTTTAGCGAAAAAGTTGAAAATTTATCTTTCTATGAGCTCGGATGGCCTTTTTCTTTTTTGCCACTTTTCTTTTGGGAAAAGAAAAATGGCGAGGAGTGATTAGCTTATTGGCGCGTGAGCTCGGCTGAGAGTTCTTTTCGTTACTTTTTCTTGCGGAAAGAAAAAGTAAAACTAAAGTTCCACCACGAACTTATCCAACGCCAACTTAATATCAACTTTACCAGTTTTTACAGCCGTATCAATTTCTCCCAGCGTCTGATAAATTTTCTTCAACTTAGAAAATGTGAAATTTCGCATTTGCGACAAAGTTTTTTTGACGACAAAGGGATGAAGTTTGGTCATGCGAGCGATGTCAAATTCGGCGCGCATGCCTTTTTCATATAAATCTGCAACTTTGAGCATATTTCTAAATTGATAGAAAAACATCGACAAAAGATAAAATGGGTCATCACCTTTTTTCAAATGTTCATGCAAAAGCCTAAGGGCTTCTTTTTTATTATTCGCGCCCAGCGCATCCACTGTTGCAAAAATATTACTATTCAAATCAGCTTTGACTAGAAGCTCCACATCCTTTTCGCTAATCAAATTTTCTCCAGCGTAAGACACTAGTTTTTGAATTTCTTGAAATAACAAAAAATTATCCTCTCCACAAAAAGCAATCAGCTTAGCAAGCGCACCCTTAGAAATGCTTGAGGTAGGATTGATGCTTTTTAGAGTTTTTAATATCCACACTTCTAGTTTAATGCCGGATAATTTTTCAAAATTCTGACTTTTGCTTCCTGAATTTTTATCCACCAAAAATTTATACAGCGCATTGTTTTTCTTGGGCATCTCACTTTCCCAAAAAATCACTACTGTATCCAAGTCTTGCCCTAAATTTTTTTTCTTTTTCAAAAATTCCAGAATTTTTTTCTGTTCCTCGGCCAAAGTTTTGGAAATTAGGTTTTTAATAATTATAAGTCTCTTGGGCGCTAATAAATTCGGGGTGTTTATAGCTTCGACAATTTTTCTTGAACCATCATTCTCATCTGCATAGTCAAAAACTGACAAGCCCGAACCGGACTTGTCAGAAGAAAGAAATTTATTTTTTATTTCGCTAATTTTTTGGCTCGAGCGAAGTGCATCATCACCAAAGAGAAAAATAATCATTTTATAACTTATAGCTTCTGGCTTATAGCTTATAGAAAAATTCCTAAAGCTAAAAGCTAAAAGCTAATACCTAAAAGCTAACTCGCTGGTTCCCATTTCAATTCTTGTCCTGGTTCCAAAATATCTACCCAAATTTGCCCTGGAACAAATCTTATCTCCGCTCCTGAATTATCATAGAAAAATAATTTGCTATCAATTTTCGATTTGTCTTTTTTCCAGGTTCCTTCATATTCTTTGCCGTTGAAATAATATTTGGCTGGACCACTATCAGTTTCGTCATACCACGGATCACCAATTTCTACATTATTATACCGCCCACTAATACTTTCTACTCCGGTATTTTTCACCGTCTCTACGCCTTCCCACGGATCTTGCAGTCCTAATAGCTTATAGTTTTTAGTGTTCACAATTTGTTCTGATTTAGCAAACATCACCACTACATTTTTCGGCGCTAATCTCTGATTGTTGTTTCTGTCAGTATCCTCTTTGTTTCCCCATTCTCGAAGATATGAATTGGAAATTTTTTCATATTTATATTCAGCATTATATGGTTCGACAAAACCTACCTGAAGCTTTCCTCCATTTGGTCGTTGCTCAATAGGAGCTTCTTCTTGATGAGCATAGCCAGAAAAATTACTTTCCATTCGAAGGTTTAGATTTTTCATAGCTGATAAGATTTTTTCTCCCGTGATATGTCCGGAATCTTCCATGCGCATTACGGGATCACTTTGCCAATTCCATCTTTCACAATAATTAGTTGTCATACAATCTATTCTGTCAATTATATTTTTATTCAAAAGATCAAGAGCGAAATGTGATCCACCCCAATGAACAAAAAAAGCATCTAATCCGCCCGCCAAAGCAATATGATCATGGCGAGCACTTCTTATCGCTCCAACTTCTTTAGGAAGATTGCAAACATAAACGCCCAGGAGACGCGTATTAGATGAAGTATAGGCTGGAAGTTCAATTATCATATCTGCCTCGGAAAAACCCGCTGCTGGTCGCGCTTGCACATCTGATGGTTGCATTACCGCCACGGGACGACGATTCCAATTGTCACAACTTAGTCCGGAAATCGGGCTAACCGGCCCAGTGTTAGCTGGTCCAGAACTGGTTTGTTTTTTGTTCAAATCTATTTGCTTAACATTGGAAGTATTGGATTTTTGAAAAAAATAAAATCCCCCCGCTACGATTGCTATTGCAAGAATAGCAATAATTAATTTTTGTGATTTTGACATAGTTATTTTTAAATTAATATTTTATACACCTTCACTTTTCCCTATTATATATCATAAACACTACTCTTGTATATCATTTTTGTCTATCTGTATATTTTTGATTTTTCGTTGATGTTTAACAGCAACAAAGCCTATTATAAATACTATTAAGAAAGTTCCCACTAGCAAAAATATTGCTACTATTGGCAGTGAACTCATAATTGTGCCCGCAGAAAGAGTTGTCGTAGGAGAGTCTCCCCACGAATCATCCATTTCCGCAGAAAGATTCGAAGAAAAAGGAAATCCAAAACTTCCCGAAGGAAGACCCGTACCTATAGGATTATCAAAAGTCACAGGAAGCTGATTGTTAGAATTAGAATCAAAATTTTCATACTCAACATCATAGCGCTCATTTTCTTTCGAATATTTATCTAAATTCATCTTCTGCTGTTGAGTTTCTAAGGCAATAAAACTACTAAATAAATTAATGACTTGATATCGCTGTGCTATTTTAGCTGATGTTTGAGCAATTTGCATCCAATTTTGTTCATTTTTTATATTTGCCAAAAGAAGATCATCGACTTGTCCAGCTTGAATTTTTTCTAATATTTTTCTCTCAGCAAGATCCTCTCCGATAAAAACGCAATTATCCAAATTTATTGAAAATCGATTTCGATCAAGGATAATGTCTTTCTTTTTAGAAACATCCGAAGCTGAATCAATGATTTCAAATACTCCACCACTAGCTAAAACAGTCTTTGTCAACACATCTTTTTGAGCTCGAATTTTTTTCCCTACTTGCAAAACAGAAATTAAATTAGAATTTAAAGCTTGATAATCAATATTTTTATTCTCCTTTGTATTAAATTCAAAATTAGTATCATCTGTCACAATTAATATTCTTTTTCCAGAAATTTTATTAGCGCTTAAATATTCAATTACTTTTCCCGTATCTGTATATCCCCAAAATTCTAAATTATCAAAATCATCTGTAGTTGGATAAATAGCAAAATTAAATAGTTTTACTTGGAAAGGTATTCTTTGATCCTTGAAAATTTTATTTATTTCTTTGTAGATATTTCTCGTATCTTTTTGATTTCCTGCACTCTTAGAGATATCAAAAAAAACAATATTTTCAGTTAACTCACTATTTCTAGCCGGCAAATTTTGTGTAAAATAATCCTTTCTCTTATTAAGCACGTCGTCTGCATTAATAAGTTGCTCTCCTTGTTGTGCAAAATATGGCACTGACATAAGGTTTTCTAAATCATTAAGGGCTAGGCAAAATTTCTCATCCTTGACCACTAGTTTTTCATTCAACTCCTTACTACTAGAAAAAAATTGCTCTTGATCCTTATTTATTTGCTCTTCACTAATTAGAACTCCGTCTCGTTGCGCTCGCACTACAGCCTTAGTATTTTCAGTAATACTTAAATTGAGAGTCTCAATTGCCGGCGCGATAATAATTTTGTCAAATGAATCAAGAGGGGTTAAATAGGTAATTTGCACTTTTTGACGACCTTGTGTTTGCTTATCTGTCTTTGAAGAAACAGGATACACTCTTAGGCGATAGGTATTCGGTCCAACTTGAGAAATAAGAGCCGGATCTATATTTCTTCGCATTGACTCTTGATATACCTTTTCAGCCGCGCCTCTTGGAGCCACCGTACCTTGTTTTTCCAAATTAAGCCCTAATTTCAAATCAGAAACAATACTTTCAGCTTTGGGCAGTCTAATATTAAAAATAACTTCTTGATTGTTGTTTTTAGTGTTTTGAAATTCATATATTATTGTCGTTTCTAGTGTATTAATTTTTGAATAAAAAAATGAATTATATTCCGCGTAATTTAGCAAAACAGATGCATCCTCATTTTTAGCCAATGCGCTCGTTTTATTAGTTCTGAAATTTCTAAATTCTTCCGGATTTATTTTTGTTTGTATGCTGTTTTCTAATGTATCATCAAAAATTTTAGAAAAAAGATCTTTTTTAGCCCTACTATAGCGTGCGCCTTCTCCTTTATATTGAGAAATAAAAGCTTTTTCCAAAAAGTTAATTCCCTGGACTTTCTTGAATCCAGATTGATTTTCCCCCTCTTCAAGTAAAATTTTTCCAGCCTGACTTATCTGTCGATCCAAAAAACTGTCTGTTCCCCATATAATTAGAGGCACAATGAAACTAATGATGCATCCCAATAACCCAGAGATAAGAATTTTTTTCATGCTTCTTTCTTCTGCTGTCAAAATGGAATATAAAACAGAAAAAATTATAGCAAAAAAAATAAATGGGATGATAAAAAATAATAGCATCATTAATATTTCTTGAAAATCAATATACTTATAATTCATTACTATCGAAAAAAATCCACTTATTACAAGAATAATTGGAATTATAATTACGAGACCTGCGTTATATTTTTTAGAAAAAGAAAAAATCTTTTGAAATAAATTTTTTGAATCAAAAAACTTGAAAGAATCCATAAATTCTAAAATTGGATAAAGAGCCAGTAGAGGTAAAATAAATATTATATTTTCAAAATTAAAAATTTCTTCAATTTTTCTTTTTTCATCAATTATAATAAAAATAGTAAAAAAACTTATTGTTATTGGCAATATCCTAGCTAGAATAGCGGAAAAAAAAGAAGCCTCCGAAAGGCCCTTTTTATAGTTTTGAATAATGCTTTTTATCACTAAAAAGACTACTAGCGCACTTAGCGCATAGTAAGAAATATTAAAAAATTTAGAAGACTCTGAAATAACACCCTCTGATATTGCAGAAAACCAAAAAGAGCCTATCCCTAACAACAGAAGCACTCCAAATAAATAACTGGTGATTCCAGACATCCATTTTTTTTGTTTTATATATAAAAGTACTTCTATAATTATTTCTAACATTTTTTTATTTTTATTAATTAATTATTTTTATTAAAAAATTTATTTTTGACACTTTTTGCAAATAAAAACACTCCTCTGTCCTAGTGTTTCTCTTTTGATTATTGTACCACATTTTTTGCATTTTTGCTTTTCTTTATTATACACCATTAAAACTTTTTGAAAATTCCCCGGTGCGCCAGATGTGTCGCGATAATCCGAGTCAGAAGTTCCCCGCATTTTTACAGCCTTTTTGAGGATTTTTATAGTCGCTTTGTATATTTTTTCTAAATCTTTTTTTGAGATTGATTTTATTATTCGCTCCGGCAAAATTCGAGCATCAAATAAAATTTCACTCCGATAGATATTGCCAATACCGGAAATTATGTTTTGATCCATCAAAATTATTCCTATTTTTGAATTAGGTTTTTTCTCTAATATTTCTTGAAATTTTTTGAAAGTAAATTTTGGATCGAGCGCATCAATTCCCAAGGATTTTATTTCTTTCAAATTGTTTATCTTGTCCGTATCATCCAAAACAATTTTGCCAAATTTTCGCAGATCCGAAAATTCTAAAGTTCTCCCTGATTTTAGAAAAAATTTATGTCTTATGTATTGATTAACCCTATCTTCGAAATAGCTTTTAGCTTTTAGCTTATAGCTTTTAGATTTTATTAAAAGGTGGCCGGTCATCTTGAGATGAATATACAAAGTTTTCCCACCCGACAAATCAATAAAAATATTTTTTCCAATTCTCCGCGCACCTAGAATTTTTCTATTTTGAATTTTCTTTGAAAATTCATCCGCCGATGAGGCGGGTTTAATCGCCTTCTCCCACTCACTCCAAAAACCCACGATTGTGTCGCCCTTTATTTTTTCATTTAAGTCGCTTACGACTGTTTGCACCTCTGGTAATTCCGGCACGTTTTTACTCCTAAAGCTTCGCTTTAGGAAGGTTATTCTTCAATTAAATATTCTTCCATTTCTTTTCTCTCTTTCATATGCAAAGCATTATTCTTCAAAAATTCTTTATATTCGTTCACATTTTTAAATTGTCCTAAAACTGCATTCATTTTAACAAGCCCGCTTTTTTCCTCGCCTAAATAATCTAGCAAACTGGAATATGACCAGTTATCATCTTTATTATAGTCATGAATGAAGTTATTTTTATTCACATAAGCCGAAAGATATAAAAGATATTCATTGGAATCAATATGCACCGACTTAAAAACTCCTTGAAATAAAACTCCACTTCTTTTATTTTTCTTATTAAAATATTTTGTATAACTAGTCCCAATTTTATGCATAAACCTTTCGATGCCACTGTCCTCTATTTGTTTTAGAATAAAATGATAGTGGTTTGGATTTAGACAATAAGCAATAATTTCAACTAGCGGTTCCTGCTTCCTAAAGCTTCGCTTTAGGAAAGCCTCTAATTTGGCGCTAGGATTGGCTTTTTTGTAGTCCCGCCATTTAATCATTAGCCCATCTTCTTTATCATTTAATAATTGCATAGCCAAAATAAACCTGTCGTATTCTTGAGTGTTCAAAAATATTTCGCGCTTATCCACTCCGCGATTAAATATGTGATAATATTCTTCATTAGCAAATTCTATTTTTCTCATGATGTAATTATATCCTAAAGCGAAGCTTTAGGAAAGAGATTTAAAAAAAATAAAAAAAGTCTTTCCGTAAAGTATACGGAGAGACTTTTATTTTAATTTTTTTCTCACCTTTTTTTTATTTCCAACATTACCCTTGTATGATACAGTTAAGAGTTTTGACAATTTAAAAAGAAGCTTCTATTCTTAATTCAAAGGATAGAGGTTTCGGCAAATCCCTTGAGCATAATGGCTCGTACATGGAGTTTGCTTCCTCTGTCTTTTTGTTTAGATCCGAATAAGTTAGTTGAGCATTATGGCTCGTATCAAAAACAAGGCTGGATCGCAAAAGGATTAGGAGGAATAAAATCTATTCTCAATTAATTCTTAATTCCAACCAAAATGGGAAACTATTACCTCGGCATTGATGTGTGAAAGTTTGAACATCAAGCCACGCTCGTCAATGAGCAAAAAGAAATGGTCGGTCAGTCGATAAGATTTAGCAACAATCTTAATTCGTTTAGTGATTTTCTCAGTCAAATTAAAAAAGGAATTCCTGAGAAATCAAACATTCAAGCCGGCATGGAATCTACCGGACACTACTGGCTCAATCTTAATGATTTTCTAAAAAACAGCGGGATTGAAAATATTCAAATCATCAATCCAATTGAAACCCAAAAGATTTCCAAAACCAGAATCAGAAAAGTTAAAAATGATAAAGTCGATAGCTTTGAAATTGCTAAGATTGTCTGTGATAAGAAAAATATCTCTGTTGCTATGCAAAATGAAAAAATAATCAAACTTAAAAGGCTTACTAGGTTTTGTGATAAAATGAAAAGGCAGGAAAAATTCTTGAAACGTGAAATTGTAAATCTCTTAGAGGTAGTTTGTCCTGAATTCGAGGGATTATTCAAGAATATTTTTCTTAAGACTCCACTTTTAATCTTAGAAAAGTACAGTGATTTGAGAAAACTGGAGCATATTAAAAAAGACTCATTTATCGAGCTTTTGAGAAAAAATTCACACGGTAGAATTGAAAAAACTAAAGCAGAATTGATTTTACAAACTATCAATAATTCTGTTGGTAAAAATTATTGGGATGAGTTTTCGGTGATGCAGATTGAAATGCTTTTGGATAATTTCCATTTGATTCAAAAGCAAGTAAACCAACTAAAAAAAGAAATTGAGAAATTCAGCGATCAATTTAAGGAAAAGGTTTATGTAAATTCTGTTGTAGGCGTATCTTCTTTTTCTGCCGCTGTGTATTTAGCAGAGCTGGGAGATATTGAAAGATTTAAAAGTAAACATCAATTGACTGCCTTTGCCGGCATCGATGCTTCTGTTTTTGAGTCAGGAGAATACAAAAGAAAACAAGGCAACAGAATATCCAAAAGAGGTTCGAAGTATCTGAGAAAGCAACTATACTACGCCGCTAAGACCGCCATTATTTTTGATCCTGAGCTGAAGAAATTCTATGAGAAAAAGAAAAAAGAAGGTAAACATTACAATGTAATTATGATTGCTATAGCTAGAAAAATTTTGATACGCATTTACACTGTTTTGAAACAAAAAAGACTTTACGAAGTCAGATCATAAAGTCTTGTTTGTTCAAAAATGGACTTGACTGTATCATAGTTAGTCTCCTTTCGTATAGATATTGATTTAAAACCATACAAGCCGCTAGATACAAGCCCGTCGCAATCATCATCAAGATAATAATCGATATAATAATAAAAAAATTTGCTGAAGGAAACCTTTTCGTATAGTAACAAAGGAATTTTACTTTTAAACAAATCGGAACCGCCAGAAATAAAGTCACCCAAAACAAAACCCCGATTGTCTGAAATATCTTTTTAATTAATTTTTTAATTAATATTGATATTTTTTTCATTTCAATCACTCCTTTTTTGATTGTTTTTAAAAAACACTCCCTACTTTCATAACTTTGTATTATGAAGCATTTAAAATAAATTGTCAATAAAAAATCCGACAATTTAAATAGCTATTGACAATACTATAAACACAATGTATAGTATAAATGTCTATGATTTATCGTCATCTTTATTTTTTGCCTCTATGGATAAAATTCAAATATTTCTAAAGAACATAGGTCTTTCAGAGAAAGAATCCGAACTCTATTTGACCGGACTAAAGATTGGTTCAGCACGAGCCGCTATGTTTTCTCGCAGAACTGGGTTTACTCGTCAGCATATATATGACCTTTTGAAATCCTTAGAACAAAAAGGTCTTGTTTCAAAAATAGGAAAAAATTATGGACAACGATTTGTTATGGAAGATCCAAAAAATATCAGAAATTTTTTAGAAAGGAAAAAACAAAAAATAGAAAAATTAAATTTAACTTTGGAAAAAATAATGCCCGAATTTGAATCTTCCTGTACTACCAAAGGAGTTATTCCAAAAATAAAATTTTTTGAAGAAATTGAGGGAATAAAAGAAATATTTGAAGATGTGTTGAATTGCAAAAGCAAGGAACAATTTTATATAGGCTCAATCAGAGAACTTTTAGAATTATTAGGCGAAGAATATTTTAATAATTGGATTGAAAGAAGAATAAAGAAAAAGATCTTTTCTAGGGCGATAAGAATAAAAGAGAAAGAAATTAAAAATAAATTATATACTAATGAAAAAAAATTATTAAGAGAAATAAGATTTGCGCCTGCTAATACAAATATAACGCAAACCATAGTGATGTATGATAATAAAGTAGCGATAATATCTTCTAAAAAAGAGCTGTTCGGATTTTTAATAGAAAGTGAAGAATATTTTAACACAAATAAAATTTTGTTTGATTTACTTTGGAATAACTCTTCCTAAAGCTTCGCTTTAGGAAAGATTAAATTTCCCCCCAATTATCCCCCACCTTCACATCCACTACTAGCGGGACTTTGAGTTTATAAACATTCTCCATAATTTCCCTAACTTTCTTGCCGACTTCCTCGGCTATTTCCTCTTTAACTTCCAAAATTATTTCGTCGTGCACTTGAAGAATTATTTTAACATCTGGATTATTTTTATATTCCTGGTAAACCGCCAGCATTGCGAGCTTCACAATATCGGCTGACATGCCTTGAATCGGCATATTAATTGCCATTCGCTCGGCTGAGTTTTGCACCATAAAATTTGAAGAATTTATCTCTGGGATATAACGACGGCGCCCCATTTCGGTTTCCACAAATCCATTGATTTTGGCAAATTCCTTGGTCGATTTCATATACTGCGCCACGCCAACAAATTTTTCAAAATAAGCATCGATAAATCTCTTGGCGTCATCGCGAGAAATTCCAGCTGAAACTGAAAAACCAAAAACACTCATGC
>JBAZSS010000006.1:0-35710 GCA_041662285.1 Parcubacteria group bacterium | reverse complement strand
GGGTGCGAGGATGACACGCATATTATTCCTTATTCACATTTTTCATAGTGAGACTTATTTTTCCTTGGTCGTCAATTGTTTTGACGCGCACTGGAACAATTTGGCCAACTTCCAAATAGTCTTCCACTTTCTCTACTCGTTTGTCGGCAATTTCTGATACATGAATAAGGCCGTCTTGTCCTGGAAGAAGTTCGACGAAAGCGCCAAAGGCCATAATTTTCACTACTTTAGCTTGGAAAATTTCGCCGGCTTTGACTTCGCGGGTGAGATTATTGATCCATTCTTGGGCTTTTTCGGCGGATTGTTTGTCAGCAGATGTGATGAAAACTGAGCCATCATCTTCAATGTCAATTTCTACTCCAGTTTCGTCAATAATTTCATTGATTACTTTTCCGCCAGTGCCGATAACATTTCGAATTTTGTCAGGATTAATATGCATAACTATAATACGTGGAGCATATTGAGACATTTCAGGATTTGGAACAGAAATTGTGTCAGTGATTTTCTTCATAATTTCCATTCTATTTTTTTGTGATTGAATGAGAACAGCTTGGAGCATTGGAATAGTCACTCCATCAAGCTTCACATCCATTTGCAAAGCGGTGATCCCTTCGCTTGTTCCAGCCGCTTTGAAGTCCATGTCGCCATAATGATCTTCGAGTCCTTGAATATCAGTGAGGACTTTGAATTTTTGGTTATCTTTTTGATCAACAATGATTCCCATGGCGATTCCAGAAACTGGGCGTTTGATTGGCACACCAGCATTCATAAGAGAAAGAGTAGATCCGCAAGTAGAAGCCATCGAAGAAGAGCCATTAGAAGAAAGAGTTTCACTCATAAGAAGAATAGTATAAGGAAATTCTTCCTTGGAAGGCAAAACTGGCACCAAAGCTTTTTCGGCGAGCGCTCCGTGACCAATTTCTCGTCGGCCTGGGCCTCTCATTGGACGCACTTCTCCTACTGAATATGGTGGGAAATTGTAATAGTGGATATATCTTTTCTTGGTGTCTACTTCCATAGTGTCGATTATTTGTTCCGCTCCCGGAGCACCAAGAGTCGTTACTGTGAGGGCTTGAGTTTCTCCGCGAGTGAAAAGTCCGGTGCCATGAGTGCGTGGCAAAATTCCTACTTTACATTCAATATGACGAATTTCATCAAGTTTTCTGCCATCCGGTCGCATTTCTTTTTCTAAGATATTTTGATGGACAATTTCATCAGACACTTCTTCAGAAACGATGTCAGCTATTTCTTTGAGCTTATCAACTTCATTAGGATAAGTTTCTTTGATGAAGGCAGAAATTTTTTCACCAATTGCTTTAGTTTTTTCTTCGATAACTTGTTTGTTCTTGTCATAAAGCGCTTCAGCTAGACCTTCCGACAAAAGCATTTCTTTGATTTTACTTTCAAATTCCTCTGTGCCTCTGACAAGTGCTGGCTTAGATTTTTCTTTTCCAATTTCTTTTTGAATTTGTCCAACAAATTCTGAAATTTTTCCAATGGCTTCATGGGCAAATTTGATGGCTTCAATCATTTCACTTTCTGGCACTTCCTTGGAAGCACATTCGATCATATTTATTTTGTCTTGTGTTCCGCTGACAAGAAGATCAAGTGATCCGTCAGTTAATTCTCCATTTATCGGGTTCAAAATTAGCTCTTCTCCAACTTTTCCTACTCGAACAGCGGACACTGGTCCGTTCCATGGAATATTGGAAATGGAAAGAGCGGCTGAGGCTGCAATAATCGCAACTACATCCGGATCGTTTTCCCCGTCATATGACAAAACAGTGCAAACTACTTGCACATCATTTCTCATTCTAGAATTAAACAATGGACGAATTGTTCGATCCACTGCACGTCCAGACAAAATTGCATCGTCACTTGGTCGGCCTTCACGCTTAATAAATCTCGAACCTTTGATTTTTCCGGCAGCATAGTAGCGTTCTTCGAAATCCACCATCAAGGGAAAATATCCGCTGATTCGTGAGGCGGATTTACTCATGACAGCGGTGGCAAGTACCACTGTGTCGCCATAACGAGCCGTCACGGCGCCATTAGCTTGACCAGCCAAAAGACCGGTTTCGATTTCCAAAATCCGTCCCCCAACTTGGAGGGACCATTTTTTTTGTTCCATTTCGTATTAGCCTTACGCTAATGACGTTATAAACACGATATTGAATTCAATTTTTTAGAAATAAGTTAAAAAGAAAAGAGAAATTGGTTCAAGATAATAGAAAATAAGAAGAAAGAAAATTATTTATTCTATTTTCTAATCTCAAATTTCATGAACTCCTTTCCAACTTCCAATAACCTATAACCGGATTGACTTCACTATTGTGCCTTTGACGCACTAGAATTAGGCTTTATTTATTATTAAATTACATTATTTAGTAGTTAAATCCTAACTTGTTTTGGGAGTTTTGTCAATTTTTTTATTCTTACAATTAACAATTAGAAGTAATGTTAGGGTAAAAGATCGCAATGCGGGTTCAAGCGTCTCGCTTGAACCGCATAGTTCTGGTAAAAAATTAAATCTTGCTAGAAACAAAAGGTTCAGGCGAGGACGCCTGAACCTGCAAGGTAAAAACGGATTATTATTCCGTTTTTAGTATATTCGTATATTTGTACAAAATTCGTAATTCGTAGAGAAATACTTATATCAAAAACTTCTTCTTATTCTCACTCAAATTAATGAAATCATCTAGTTCTTCAACGAGTTTTCCGCTGGTAGATTCGCTAAAAGCGATGCCTTCCACTCGGCAACCTGTAGTAGATTGAATATAGTTGACGAGGGGAATATAGTCGCCGTCACCACTCACAAGCACAATTACATCCAAGCTTTTGGACATTTTAATGGCATCAATCGCAATTCCCACGTCCCAGTCGCCTTTTTTGGCTCCGCCGGGAAAGATTTGCAAATCTTTGGTTTTGACTTCGAAGCCTTGTTTTTCCAAAGCTTCAAAGAATTTTTCTTCTTGACCTTCCAGAGTTTTTATCCCATAGGCAATAGCGCGGATGAGTTTTCGGTCTCCGACAGCCTCTTTCAAAATTTGTCCAAAGTTAACTTTCTTTTTGTGCAAAACTTTGGCGCTATAGTAGAGATTTTGAATGTCTACTAGGACACCCACTCTTTGCTCTTTGTAAATTGACATAAGATATTTATCCCTTAAGATCAAGCTTTTTGATCAAAGTTTTATAGGCCTTTTCGTTGGTTTTTTGCAAGTATCCCATTAGTTTCTTTCTTTTAGAAACCATTTTCAAAAGTCCTCGGCGAGAATGAAAGTCCTTAGCATTCTTTTTGAGATGAGTGGTAAGCTTTTTGATTTGTTCTGAGAAAAGGGCGATTTGGTATTCTGGAGAACCCGTGTCCTTTTCGTGGCGAGCCACTTCCTTAGTTACTTTCTGCTTTTGCTTGGCGTTTAGAGCCATAGTTTTTTCGGCCAAACACTCGTTGCGAGGATCCCCTTGAAAACCAGTGTTGGCTATTTAGAATTATTATAAACTAACATTACAACATAATTGAAAGTTTGGCAAGTTTTTGGCGACAAAACTCTTAGTGTGATAAAATGAGATTATTAGGCAAGAAATTTAGGGGTTGACTTTGTTGTTGTAATATTATACAATAGTCATTGTAATTATATACAATAAATTTATGCTGGATATAAAATCAAAAATAACGCAAAAATTGCTAACTTACTATTTCGCCAATTTGAGTGCTTCTCATTATGTGAATGAGTTGGCTAGAATGCTGGAAGTTGACCCTGGAAATTTGGATCGAAAACTTAGAGAATTAGAATTGGAAGGTTTGTTTGTTTCTGAAAAACAAGGCAATTTGAAATTTTTTAAGCTTAATAAAAACTATCCCCTACTGGAAGAAGTTAGGAAATGGTATAAAATAAAATATGGCTTGGAAAAAAGATTGAAAGAATCGTTGGAAAAACTAATCGGTCTTAAAGAGGCTTATATCTTTGGATCATACGCCAAGGGAAATTTCGGTCCAGAAAGCGATATCGATATGTTGCTCATTGGGAGTCACTCTTCTCTATCTGCCAAAAGGATTATTGCGAAAATGGGGAATGATACCAAGCGAGAGTTTAATATTATCGATCTTAGTGAAAAAGAATTGCTTGAACGCAAAAAAAAGAAGGACGAATTTGTTGAGAATATTTTTAAAAATAAAATTATTAAAATAATATAAAATGTTTAAAAGGTTTGTTTTTACCAAAAATCAAATTTCCAAATACCATTCTTCTGCTCTGCGCGATTTCAAAATAGCCAAGAATTCCTCAGAAAATGAAGTGCGGTTCAGATTTTGTTACGATGCGCTTTTGAAATTGTCCATTGCTGTCTGCGCTAAAAATAATTTACGAGTGAAATCACGCCAAGGCCATCACATAAAGTTGATTGAAAAAATGGCGGAAATTTTGGAAGATAAAGATATTAATATTATAGGACAAGAAATGAGAGCCAAAAGAAACTGGGATCTCTATGGCGGTGGCATTCTAATTTCTGAAAAAGAAGCGAAAGAATATTTGAAATGGACAGAGAATATTTTTCAAGAAGCAGACAAATATTTTCATACGCACAGCAGGTTATTTTAATCTTCTAAATTATTATATACGTCTCCAACCTCACTTAAAAATTCTTTAGCAATTTCTGGATCATTTTGAATTGGGGTAGAAATATTCCACAAAATGTCGAATTGGGTTTTTAGCAGTTGACGAAGCTCCTTGCTTTCCACGATAAAACCAAAATTCTCGGCTTTAGAAGACATAAACATCACTTTGTTGCCATAGGCCCAATAGCCCATAGAAAACTCGACTCCAGCTGGTGCCGTTCGTACTTCACGCTTCACTTCCTTCCCCGGTGCCAAAAAGATGTTTTTCTTGATATCTTCTGATTTATCCAATGGCCAAACGACTTTGATATGAATATTACTGCGAATTCTTTTCTTATTTAGTTCATGCAAAAACTCTTCTCCGACCACTTTCATCACATCTTTAACGGGCCAACAGAGCTCTGTTTCTAGGTCGTTATACAAAAGCACATCTTTTAGCATTACTCTTATTTCTTCTATTCCTTCGAAATAATGAAATTTTGGGCTAACAAAGTCTATCTTTTGGGATGATTTCAGGTTTTCGAGCACTGATTCAAAATCAGTTCGTGTACTTTCCAGAGTGTTAATCTTTTCATTTATAATAGCCTTGATTGTTTCCGGAGCAACTGCTTGCCACATTTTTACCTTGTTTTTCTCGCTTTGCGACACTAAGCCGTGTTGAGCGAGGTTTTCGAGTAGACCATAAAGGGTCGATCTGGGCACATTTAGTCGTTTGGCGAGATTGCCCGTTGGCATAATCCCGCTATCTAACAGGGCTAAATATATATCAGAATGTTCCTTTTTTAAGCCAAATTTATCAAATATTTTGTCTAACATGAGAAAATCTTAATATTTATTTGTCGCACTCCGCCGACACTGTTTACTATACTATGTTTTTGGTGTATAGTCAAGAGTTATGAAAGAAATGAGAGCTGTTTAATAATATCATAAAATAAAAGGAGAGCGGTCATGTATGAATTTTTCTTTAGCTATATTTATCCCATATTCATGTTGCTTTGTTTTATCTATGCATTTTGTAGTCTTCTTACCGTTCCATACACCCTTATATTTCTTGGGGATATGATAGAGATGGGCGCATGGGCATATGAGGAGTATCGGAGAAAGCAATATAGTAAAGCCATTTTTTGGCTCAAGCCTACTGTCGCAAGGTTTATTGTGCTTACTCTGGTCATAATTTTTCTAGCCTGCATGCCAGAGTATAAAAGGTTTTCGTATGAGCGTGCACCATCGATTGATGGTGTTTACGCAAAAATCATTAGCATTGAAAAGGTTATCGAAACAGAGGGTCGCGATCCATATCGTATCTATGTGGTAAGTGTTGATATTGGATATGGAAATATCCGTGAAGCAATTTTGGAAATTCATGGAGGTTCAGCGCCAAGTATTGGAAATATCGTTGCAATAGCTTCCGACAATGACGCGGATTATCGTGATCGAATGGGGGATGGTCGCATTATTCGACCAAAACCTTTGGCTTGGCTGTGATGACATTCGGTAATCTAAATTATCCTATAAAATAAAAATATTATACGGGACAAAAAGGAGAAGCTTATGAGTATCGTGAGAATCATAGGAGTATTGGCGCTTGTCATTTTTGTGATAAACATGATAAAAGCGTCGTTTTCTAAAAATAGCAATGCGAGATATGATGCATTTTTCTTAGAAGTGATAGCGCTACTCGTACTAGTTATTTGCATTTTTATTACGAGGTAGCATTTATTTGCAGTAATTTATTACCCCCGTGGAAATTAAATATTTTCGCGGGGTGTTTTTTTATAAGACAAGTATGATACAATAAGTAAGTTATGCATGAAATATTGGAAAAACTTAACCCTCCGCAAAGAGAAGCGGTGACCACCACAGAGGGGCCAGTTCTCATCATAGCGGGGGCAGGATCGGGGAAAACGCGGGCGCTTACGCATCGAGTGGCTTATTTGATTTGTGAAAAAAAGATTAATCCGAGAAGAATTTTGGCGGTGACTTTCACTAACAAAGCGGCGGGAGAGATGAAAGAAAGAATCGCTTCGCTATTAACCGATGCGAATCAACGAATGAATTCGAATTCACGAATAAATGAAAAAAAAGTAGAAAATATTCGTAGATTCGAAGATTCGCATAAATTCGTAGATTCGAATCGGATGCCGACGGTTGGTACTTTTCATTCTATCTGTGTGAGGATTTTACGGCACGAAATTGAGAAAATGGGATACAAGAGTTCGTTTAATATTTTTGATGATCAAGATCAGTTGGCTCTTATGAAAAAAGTGATGAAAGAAATGGAAATTAACACTGATCAATTCAAACCAAAAGCAATTCTCGGTGCAATTTCCAACGCGAAAAATGAACTCAAGAGCGCGGAGGAATTTTTGGCAGGAGTGGGTGGATATTTTGAAGAAATGGTAGCTAAGATTTATTTGAACTATCAAAAAAAATTAAAAGATCAGGGCGCCTTGGATTTTGATGATATCTTGATGATCATGGTTAAGCTTTTTCAAAAATTTCCAGAAGTTTTGGAAAAGTATCAGAATTTTTTTGAGTATATTATGGTGGACGAATATCAAGATACTAACCGCGCGCAATATGTTCTTATTAAATTATTGTCACAAAAATCTAGAAACCTATGTGTTGTGGGTGATGATGATCAAAGCATTTATAAATTTAGAGGTGCAGATATAGCTAACATATTAAATTTTGAGAAAGATTATCCAGAGGCCAAAACTATTAAATTAATCCAAAATTATCGCTCGACGCAAAATATTTTAGACGCGGCTTATGGCGTGATTTCAAAAAACATTAATCGCAAAGACAAAAAAATTTGGACGGATAATCAGAGTGGGCATTTGCTGTCTAGTTTTGAAGCAGAGGATGAAAAAGAAGAAGCTCAGTTTATTGTAAATGAAATAAAGAATTTATGCGGTAATAGGATGGGGTCCTTCGTTTCCTTGCCTCATCGGCAGGCAAGCGCTCAGGACGGAAAACTAAAGTTTTCCGATTTTGTTGTGCTCTATCGAACCAATGCGCAGTCGCGAATGATTGAAGAAGCGATGCTTCGAAATTCCATTCCCTACCGAATTATTGGCGGAGTAAAATTCTACCAAAGAAAAGAAATCAAAGATATGATTGCATATCTTCGAGTGATTAATAATTTCAATGACGAAACTTCGCTAGAACGGATAATTAATGAACCAAAGCGAGGTATAGGTGATATCACTCTGGGAAAGTGGATTGATATAGTTAGAAGTAAGAATTTAGATTTAATATCTTGTGGCCTCGCAATTTCCAATTTCCAATTTCCAATTTCCAAGCAACGAATAGACAATATCATTAAGTTTTGTGAATTCATAAAACGAATGGCAGAGCTCAAAGAAAAAATAGCTCTCACCGATTTCATCCAAAAAATTTATAGTGAATCAGGATATGAAAAATTTTTGATGGATGGAACAGAAGAGGGAGAAATGAGAAATGAAAATGTTAGGGAGCTTCTCACGGTAGCCAAGAAATATGAAGAGTATGAACCAGCGGAAGGGTTGAAATTATTTTTAGAAGAAGTAGCTTTGGTTTCTGATACGGATAATATTGATCAGTCGATTGATGCAGTGCATCTCATGACACTGCACAGCGCCAAGGGTTTGGAATTTAGAATTGTGTTCATTGCCGGACTAGAAGAAGGAATTTTGCCACACTCCAGAAGTATGCTAAGCGACAATGAAATGGAAGAAGAAAGACGTTTGATGTATGTGGGAATCACGCGCGCTATGGAAAAAGTCTATTTACTTTTTACTCGCATGCGAAATATTTTTGGTTCTACGCAGATCAATGCTTCCTCGCGATTTTTGGAAGATGTGCCAACGCATCTTTTGGAAGATGCAAATTCCAAATCACAAGAAACAAATATCAAACCTTGCCTACCGGCAGGCAGGCAAATTTCAAAAACACTAAATATTAAATTCAAAGACGGGGATCGAGTACGACATGAGGTTTTCGGGGATGGTTTGATTGTCGCCAGCGCGGGTGACATAATTACGGTGGCTTTTTCCAAGTCCGGTCTCAAAAAACTTTCCACTTCAATTGCACACTTAGAAAAAATTTAAATCAAAAATTGAAAACCACCCTTGCGAAATAGAAAGATATAAATTGAAGTTTGTAAGCGTTAAAAATTTACTCATTCATATCTTCAGTGGAGTTTAGTAAATTTAGCGAACAAACTGAAAATTTATCTTTCTATGAGCTCGGGTGGCCTTTTTCTTTTCTGCCACTTTTCTTTTGGGAAAAGAAAAGTGGCGAAGAGTTAATATATGAATCCTTTTATAACTCTAGATTTTGAATCTAGCGTTCTGGAACTTTTTTTGGCAAACTTAACATAATTCATTTCGGAAATAGTGATGGTAGAGCCAGAAACTTTTTCTACGATAGCGACATGTCCCCACCAAGATTCAGACGAAACCATAATAGCTCCGACTCGTGGAGTTCTTCCGGTGGAATAACCAGCGGCTTTGGCATGATAGAGCCAAGTACCGGCGTTTCCGCCCCACGGAACATATCGTTTTTGCGCGACATACCAAGTACAATAGCCATAGGGAAATCGATGTCCTGTGCCAGCTTTGCCATCAAGTTTCTTTCCGGTAGAAAATGATTCATATGGTCTTTCGGCAATATTAAGTGGGCTTGTGACAGTTGGTGTTGGTTTGGGTATATCTTTTTGTCCGTCAGGAATAGTAATTTCTTGGCCGACTTCCAAGTCTCCATTGGCTGGCAAATTGTTAAAAGCGATAATTTTGTTTTTATCTGCTTTATATTTAGAAGCGATATTATCAATCGTTTCTCCACTTTTGACTTTATGATTAAGACCGGATACTGGTAGGATAAATATTTTATCCCCAGGCTTAATTGAATCAACATTGTCCAACTCATTGGACCACAAGATAGTATTAATAGAAATATGATTAACCGCAGCAATCGCGCCAACAGTATCCCCTTCTTTTACTTCATAGATAATAACACCACCGTCTTCTTCCGGATCTTTCTTGACAGGGCTGTTGCCGGCCACCAGAGCTTGTCCTTGAATTATCATTGATTCATCTTCACGCTCTAAGCGGGCATTTTTCGGGTCAGGCAATGTTTTCGCTTTTGACAATCCGGCCAGCGTGGCACTATTCTTTCCGGCAGTTTTCAAAAACATAGTATCTTTTAGTGGGTTTTCATAGTTTTCATTTTCGCCAAAATAGCCAAACAAAAAACCACTGGACTCGCGTCCTGCGGCTAGGTTAGTAGCCGAAACCAAGAAAGCGCTCGAAACGACAACTGCAAAAGCGGAATAATTTCGAAATAAATGAAGGATTTTTATAGTTCGACGTTCTTTGATGAAAGTCGCAACAACCTTTTGTTTAATATGAACCTGGTTTCTTATAAGTTGTAGATTCTCTCGAATAGGAAGTTTTTTTACACTAGCTATTAGTTTACTAATAGGGTTGGTCTTTCTTGTGGTTTTGATTGGAAAAAGCCTTTTAAAAAGGCATTTTTTTCTTCTAAAACCCTAATATTTACTTCTAGAGCAGTATAGCTTGTCAGGGGTCTTTTGTCAAATGAAAATTGTAGGGTATAATTGATGCGAATAGCCACAAATGGTAAAACAAATAATCTCGAATAAATGGAACTAAAAAAACTAAAAACTGAATTTCTTGAATATTTGGAAGTAGAAAAACAACGTTCACCCAAAACTATCGAAAATTATGATCGTTATTTGGAAAAATTTTTAGTTTGGGCAAAAATTAGTGATCCTAAAGATATTAACGATGATTTAATTCGAAATTTTCGCCTCTTTCTCAATCGATTTCAAAGTGAAAAAGGCCAAAATCTCAAGAAAATTACGCAAAATTACTATATTATTGCTATCCGATGTTTTTTGAAATATCTGGCCAAGCGAGATGTCAAAACTTTGCAGGCGGAAAAAGTAGAAATTGGGAAAACGCCTGAACGAGAGGTGGATTTTTTGGAAAACACTGAGGTGGAAAGAATTTTGGATGCAGCTGGCGGGGTCAGTTTCAAATCTTTGCGCGATCGGGCAATTATGGAATTGCTTTTCTCTGCTGGACTTCGGGTTTCGGAACTAACTAGCATTAATCGGGATAAACTCAATCTAAAAAGTGGAGAATTGAGCGTGCGGGGCAAGGGAAACAAAATTCGGGTAGTTTTCATCTCTGATACAGCTTCGGCGTCTCTTCGAGAATATCTCAAAAAAAGAGAAGATATCGATCCGGCACTGTTTGTGCGGGATGTGAAAGGATTGGCGAAATTTAAGAAGAAGGATAAAAAAGTAGAGACGCAACATGTTGCGTCTCTACGGGGCATAAAGGACGATAATAATCTTCGTCTCACCCCCCGTTCTATTCAGCGAATTGTCAAATATTATGCTCTAAAAGCTGGAATCGTGAAGGATGTTCATCCGCATACTCTGCGTCATTCTTTTGCTACTGATCTCTTGATGAATGGTGCTGATATTCGCTCAGTACAAGCGATGCTCGGCCATGCTTCAATCAATACCACCCAAATTTATACCCACGTCACCAACCCACACCTCAAGGAGGTCCATCAGGCTTTTCATGCCAGAAGAAGGAAAAAAGATTGACCAATCTGCTTTTTTGAAATAGTATTAGAGATGTTATGCGGGTGTTTAGCTCAGCTGGTTAGAGCGTCACATTGACATTGTGGAGGTCACTGGTTCGAGTCCAGTAATACCCACAGCATAATAAATATGATAGAGTTAAGAAGTTAAGAAAGTACATTTAAAAAACTAATGGGACCATAGCTCAGTGGTAGAGCGCGCGGCTCAAGTAAATAATTCTAAACTGTGTTTTGGGTACAGAATGAATAATTGCAACAGGGCTGTTTGAAAAGTAATTTTCAAATGAATTCTGTCAAATTCGGGGAAATCTTAAATTTTTATTTTATATAAAAAAATGACAATCCCGAGCCAATCCTTCGCTAAAGCTTCGGATTGCAAGCAAGCCTATGAAAGTTTTCAAGAAGGCTTGCCTGCCGTAGCATTGTGGAGGCAGGTGTAGAGACTAGATGGCAGACATCCCAAGTATTTGGGATGAAGGGATAGTCCAGCTTACAAATTCGAAAGAAGTTGCGAAAGCAATAGTGAGATGCATAACCGCTTGGTCGAAGGTTCGAATCCTTCTGGTCCCACAAAAAAACCGCTTCGATTCAATCGAGGCGGTTTTAAGTTTCTAGAATAATATATTTTTGTCATGCTGAATTTACCGTGCCTCGCCGGCAGGCGGGTTTCAGCATCTTATTAGGTGGATCCTGAAACGAGTTCAGAATGACAAGTAAATTTTAATTCTCTTTTCTCGCTTCAATCGCTGCTATTGGCTCTATGACGGGTTCAGTTGCAGTTTCAGTCGCGACGATTTCTTCGGGAATTTTAGGTGTTGCAATTTCATGGAAGAAAAGAATCCAGATAGCTTGAGAGAAAACTGCATAAATACTTTTGACAAAAATGGCATAAAGAAAAAAGATGGATATTCCAATCGCGCCGATGACAATGGCGGTGATTTTCCCCAAAGCGAAATAGCCGATAGCGCCAAGGATAAGAAAAACAAGAAGTAAGAGTGGTAAAATTGCTAGAATGACTAACATCAAAACAATTCCAAGCGGAATGAAAATTAAACTCAAAAGAATGCTAGCCCAAATGTTTTTGACAAAAAGATTATAGGCATTTTCAATAGCTGACCAGAAATTTAGTTTTCCAAGGATGGAATAAAAATAGCCGTAAGTTCTAAGATAACTGGAAAGAATTGCAATCGGTATAAAAATCAAAATTGCGAGAAACGCCAACATTCCACCGATGATATAATTTTTATTGAGAAATAGGATAGCTACTGGCGCGATGAGAATAAGTAGTGTGAAAAAAATGAATAAACCCAATGAAAAATCTATAATAAATATTTTCCAGAAATTTTTCTTGCCATCCTGCCAGCCAGATTTGAAATTAGCCAATTGTCCTTTGGAATTTTTTTCAATTGAAGAGATGAGCGCGCCTCGAGCAAGGATGCTTAGGACGGAAAAAATAATTAGTAGTAAAAACACAATGATTGCAACTGCTATGATCCAATGCATATTCTGAGAGAGAAATTCTAGAATTTTTTCATTTTGCGCCGGATCCAGTTTTTTATCTTCTCCTGAATTGAAAAAATAATTCATACCTCCCCCACCACCCAATGTGACAAAAAAGCCAAACCACCATAAGTAGCGATTTTTCCAAGTTATTTTCCAAGCATCTTTGATAATTTGAAGATAATTTATTTTAGACATAAGAATTCTTCTACTAAAATTATAATTTGTAGATTCGTAGTTGATTTGTAAATTTGTAGTGGATTATTTTTCAACTTCAACTGCAACTTTTTCCTCTTCAACTTTTTCTTCAACTACTTCTTCCTTTTTTGCCTTTGGAGCTATCCCCATAATTTCATTAAATTCAATTTGTTCGATAGTTTCTTTTTCCAAAAGAGTAGCGGAAAGTTTTTCCAATAATTCTTTTTTGTCTTGCAAAATATTTTCAGCCACCTTGTAGGCATTTTCGATAAAGCTGGAAACTTGATGGTCAATTTCCTCAGCTGTTTTTTCGGAATAATTTTTTTCTTCATGCATTTCCTTGCCAAGAAAAACCATTTCTTGTTTGTGTCCAAAAGTTCGTGGTCCAAGTTCGCTCATGCCATATCGAGTGACCAAACTTCGTGACATATTAGTAGCTCTTTCCAAGTCATTAGAAGCTCCTGTAGTCACATCACCAAAAGTCAACTTCTCACTCACATATCCTCCAAGGAGAACAGAAAGTTCGTCGATGAAATAGTTTCTGGAGTGCAAAGTCTTGTCTTTTTCTGGAGTGCTAAAAGTATATCCACCGGCATTGCCTCGAGAGATGATGGAAATTTTTTGCACCGGATCAGCGTTTTTGAGTGTAGCGCCCAAAATTGCGTGTCCCGCTTCATGGTAGGCGATAATTTTCTTTTCTTCTTCATCAATTCGACGGCTTCTTCTTTCCGGCCCAAGAATTACTTTTTCAATTGATTCAGTTAGTTCATCCATCGAAATTGTTTTTCTGTTTCTTCTGGCGGCCAAAATTGCTCCTTCATTCAAAAGATTGGAAAGATCAGCGCCAGAAAATCCGGGAGTTCTTTGGGCAATTTGCCGAAGATCAGCGTCTTTGGTGAGGGGTTTGTTTTTAGAATGCAATTTTAAAATTTCTTCGCGTTCAGCGATATCCGGCAAATCCATAGTCACTCGACGATCAAAGCGTCCTGGGCGTAGAAGCGCAGGATCAAGAACGTCCGGTCGGTTGGTCGCTGCAATGATAATCACGTTAGTGTTAGTGTCAAAACCATCCATTTCTACCAAAATTTGATTTAATGTTTGTTCTCTTTCGTCATGTCCTCCACCCAATCCGGCGCCACGATGACGGCCAACAGCATCGATTTCATCGATAAAAATGATAGCGGGGGCATTTTTCTTAGCTTGTTTGAAAAGATCACGAACACGAGAAGCACCCACTCCCACAAACATTTCTACAAATTCTGAACCACTGATATTGAAAAATGGGACATTGGCTTCTCCGGCCACCGCTTTGGAAATCAAAGTTTTTCCAGTCCCAGGAGAACCAAGCAAAAGAACGCCTTTGGGAATCTTAGCCCCCAAATCCAAAAATTTCTTGGGATTTTTCAAAAATTCCACGATTTCGTATAGTTCTTCCTTAGCTTCTTTTGATCCAGCCACACTTTTGAAAGTCACTTTTTGATTTTTGTTCTTTGGATCAGTCATTCTGGCACGCGAAGCCCCAAAAGACATGGCTTGATTGTTGCCTCTTTGTGCTTGGCGGAGCATGTACCAGATAAAAGCGCCGACAAGAAGAAAGGGTAGAAGAAATGGCAAGATTGTGCCCAACCAAAAAGTTAAGCCAGATTCTCCTTGGATATTAATGCTGACATTTTGAATTTTTTCACTGTCTACGCCATAATTTTTGAGAGTTTCCACGATTCCACCGCTAGTTTCTTTGGTGGATTTTTCAGTTGTCCCATCACTTAGCGTTATATCTAAATTATTAGAATTAACTTTTATTTCCTTAACTTTTCCCTCATTGACTTGTTGAGCCAAAGTTGAAAGCGAAATAGAAGCTGGTTTTTTGGCCGGATTGCCATAAAGAACCAGAATTCCCGAGATAAAAAGAAAGATTATGATGACGATGCCGATGTTTTTGAATAGTTTCTGCATGAGATCTTTACGAATTACGAATTTATACGAATGTACGAATATCATATAAAATGCAATTATTAAAAATTAATTTTTTATTATAATAAGCTTATCACTTTTCTTGGTAATTTTCAATCCTGGGAGTATTACAATCTGAGTCTTGCTTTTCGTGCTTTTTATGATTTTTATGATTTCTTCGATATTATTAGTGCTGATATTTTTCAAATCCCCTCTTGTATTTTTCAAATTATTTCGCAAAACTCTTCGAAGAATTGCCGGATGCAGTTTTTCTAGTTTCTTGATTTCTAAGCTTTTTGAATTTTTCAAAGCAGTTTTTTCGAGATACTCAGAATCCTGCGAAATTGAAATCAAAGAATCAAAAATGGTTTCTTTGATCTTAGGATTAAAATCTTTTTCTAGACTTGGAATTAGTTTGTTTCTGATTTTATTTCGCAAAAATAAATTTTGCGAATTTGTCTTATCTGTCCTATATTTTAATTTATTAACTTTTAAATATTGCAAAATTTCTTTTCGACTAGTGGAAAGTAGCGGTCGAATCAGTTTTTCATTTTTGAACTTCATAGCTGAAAGACCTGACATGCCTGAGCCACGAAGGATGCGCATAAGAAATGTTTCTACTTGATCGTCGGCGTTGTGCGCCACAGCCACAAAATCGAAATCATAATTGATGCGAAGTTTTTCAAAAAAATCATAACGAATGTTGCGTAGATAATTTTCCGAAATTTTTTTCTTTGCATGTAAAGACGCAAAATTTTGCGTCTCTACTAAATCCAAAGCAAAAATTTCCAAATTATACTTTGTCGCCAAATCTTGTACGAACTTTTCGTCCCTCACACTGTCTTTCCCGCGCAAATTATAATTAACATGGGCGATAATTAGTTCCAAGGAATATTTTTTTTGCAAGCGTGAAAAAATATCAAGCAGACAACAGCTATCCGGTCCGCCAGAAACCGCCAAAATTATTTTTGCTCCGCGGTCAAAGAGATTATTTTGAAAGATTGTATTCTGAACTTTTTTGATTAAGTTAGGCATTCATTTTTGATTGAATAAATTCCACGGTCTTTTCAAAAACTTTTTCTACAGGAAGATTAGTGGTGTCTAATATGAAGTCATAATTACTATCATTATGAATTTTTATTCCATAATATTTTTGATAACGTCTATCGTTATTTTCTTTTCTATTTCTTTCGCTAATAATTATATTATCAATAGAGTTAAGATTTGTATCTTCTTTGCTTCTAGCACTGTTTTTTTCTATTTCTTTTAGAATTCTTTTGGCGCCCTCTTCTTCGCTCACTTTTAAATAAATTTTAAGAGAGTGAGGAATAAAATGCCAAGCAGTTCGACTTTCTACTATAAAATCTTTTTCTTTTTTAGAAAGCTCAACTAGATAACTATCTACTTTTTTATCAGCAGAAGAATCTTTTTCGCATAGTGATTGAAATTCTGCTAAATTCAACCCCTCTTTTTCTGCTAAATCACGGAAAATTTGTCCCATATAATATCGGGGGTAGTTTATTTTTTCTGCTATCATTTTGGCAATGGTGCTTTTTCCAGAACCATGGTCGCCATTAAAAGAAATAATCATTGGGATTTATTTTTCTTCTTTCTTCTTAGTTTTACTCTTAACTTCTTTCTTCTCTTTTTTTTCTGTGTCATTCTGTATTTCTTCTGTGTCCTTCTGTGCCTTTACCTTTTTCTTAGTTGTCTTTTTTTCTTTCACTTCCTTAACTTCTGTGTCATTCTGTTTTTCTTCTGTGTTTTTCTGTTTCTTTTTGTCCTTAGCTAGTACAAGTCCCATTCTGTGTTCTTTTGGTTCGATAGAAAGAATTTCCCAGTTATATTTTTCGCCAGTCTTGATAAGTTCACCTAGGGTTTTTCCAGGATAAGCCTCGGACATTTCGCTGATGTGAGCCAAACCATGAATATCTTTGTCGAGATATACAAAAGCTCCGAAATGATTAATTTTGTTGACTGTGCCAGAAACGATGTCCCCTTTCTTATATTTAGCAGCAATTTCAGACCATGGGTCTTCTTGTAGGGCGCGAATGGAAAGAGAAATTTTGTCACCATCAATACCGATTATCTTGGCACTCACTTTGTCGCCAACTTTGACAATTGTGCGTGGGTCTTCAATTAGTTGCCAAGCAAGTTCTGAAATATGCACCAAGCCTTCTAATTTTCGCTCAGAGTCATTTTCTTTTATCGAGAATTTAACAAAAGCCCCGAAATTGACCACGCCACTGATTTCTCCGGAAACTGTGTCGCCAACATTCAAAGAGGAAATAACTTCCATATCTTTTTCACTTTGAGCGGCTTTTTCACTTACGATTAGTTTTTGAGTTTCACGATCAGCGTCAATTATGCGCACTTCCAATTCTTGGCCAACCAATTTTTTGAGCAAATTCAAGATTTTGTTCTTATCACCATCTTCAACTCGCGGATAATTTTTGCTAGAAAGTTGAGAAACAGGCAAGAATCCGGAGATACTGTTAACTTCAATCAAAAGTCCACCTTTGTTAGCGCTCAAAACCTTGATATGAACTTTTTCTTGAGTATCTTTCTTGCTTTCCAAGTCATCCCAGGCTTTTTCACAAGAAGCTTCACGAATGGACAGCTCAATATAGCCATCTTCATTTTCCATGTCGATTATAGTAGCGTTAACAACATCGTCAATTTTGAGTTTTCCGCTTCCAAGACCGTCTTTGATTTCTTTGCCTAAAACTATACCTGTTCCAAAAGGTGGTAAATCAAGGTAAATTTCATTGGAAGACACATAAATTACTTTTCCGTCAATTGTGTCGCCAACTTGAGGAAAACGAAAATTTCCCTTGGAAAACAAGAGATTCATTGGTGAATTATCTTCAGCTATTTCTACTATTTCCGCTTCTTTTTTCGTTTTTGGTGTTTTTGGAGTCACTTCTTCTGAGATCTTATCGACTTCTTTAGCTAAATTGTCTAGGATATCGCTCATATTTTTATTGATTATTTTAATTATTATAGGCTATTTTCTTTACTAATTACTAATAAAGTACGAATATACTAATAATTTATTCGTAAATTAGTATATTTGTATAAAATTCGTAATTCGTAAGGAGAAACAAAAAATTCCCTCAATTAAAGGAAATTATTAAGACTTTATCCACAGCCTAAGCTGTGTATAAATAGGGATTAAACCATCCCCTATTCACTTTTCTTAATAATTAACCGTAAAGTCATTGTAGTTTAGAATTGGGATTGTGTCAAATTTTATTTGGAAAATAAATAACCGCCTTTGCACTAGGTGCGCAGGCGGTCGAATATAAAACTGTATTTTTTTAAGCCGAAATTGCTCCGGCTTGTTTTGATGAGATTCGTTGGATAGGAATTGGAAAGGGTGGAGGGTTGGCACCATTCTCAATCATTTGATCTGCACATGATTGACAAAGTGCTACGCCTCCATAGTAATGAGTGGCAGGCATCATACAATAGAATCCTGTTTTCAATACAGATTGACATTGCTCAGGAGATATTTTACCAATAACTCCTAATAGATGAACAATTAAGCGATCTCTTTCTTCAACTGCTTTTTGTAAGTCTATTTTTTTCAAAATACACCTCCTTTTATGAAGTTATTAAAATAGTTAATCATACGCTGACCAAGCTAATCCGCACCATCTGTTGTATTTAGCTTGAGTTTCCGTTATTTCTTCAATTTTAAGACCTTTTTTACTGACTTGGAAGGTTAGAGTTCCTTTTGTAGCCCTTTTTAAGGGCCTGATAATTCTTCTTTCTATTTCTTTGATGTGGTCAGCGGGCAATGGTTTGTATCGTTCGCGCTTGCGTTTAATCACGCGATAAAGAGTTTCAGTTATTTGTCCATTAACTGTCGCTCTATGAAGTGTGCTATAGACATCGTATTTTTTGTCAATAGCTCTGTGAATAATCGTAGCGACATCCAAATTTGAATCAACCAAGAATAAGTCATAATCGCTCATACAGTTAATTCTTATTTCTGCCCACAAAACAAGAAGGCAATTGTAAATATTTCGTAGAATAGGAAGATTTTTCATTATTGAACACTCCTTTTTGTTTGAAGTTGAGTTTATTCTTATTTTATATAAATAACTGTAGGATATACAGTATTGTTTTTTAACGAACCACTAAAAAAATCCCAAAATCATCGATTTCCTCCTTGAAAATTATCTAACCTTAAATTAGCGGTAATTAGCTTATTAGTCAAATCTCGACAACCCTCTTTTTTGGTGTTAGAATGAGAAAGTTAAAAGTTTTATTGCTTTTTGCTTAATACTTAATACATAATACATAATACTTAATACTAACTTTATGATTATTCAATACTATGGACATTCTTGTTTCAAGATAACTACCAAACCGGCGGGGCGAGGCAAAGATGATGTGGCGGTTTTTTTCGATCCTTTTGACAAGTCGGTGGGACTTCGACCACCGCAAGGGCAAGCTGATTTAGTTTTGGTTAGTCATAATCACGCTGATCACAATAATGTCGAGGCGCTCAAAGGTGAACCAAATGTGATTGATATCCCAGGAGAATATAGCGCTAAGGGAGCTAATATTATCGGTATCGCCTCATATCATGATGACAAAAATGGCGCAGAGCGTGGAGAGAATACGATTTTTGTTTTAGAAGCGGAAGATTTGCGCATTTGTCATTTAGGCGATCTCGGAACTGATCTATCAGAAAAACAATTGGAAAAGATAAATGGCATTGATATTTTGATGATACCGATTGGTGGCGGAGATTATACAATAGATGGTAAAAAGGCCGTGGATATAATCAAAAAAATTGAACCAAAGATTATCATCCCGATGCACTATAAGATAAAAGGTTCAACAGTGGACATTGATGATGAAAAAGTGTTCTGCAATGAAATTGGGAATTGTCCAAAAGAAAAAGTTTCCAAAATTAATATCAAAAAGAAAGATTTAGAAGAGAAGGAAATGGAAGTCATACTGATGGACATCGAGTAAATTACGAAAATGAATATTTTTAATAAGATAGACGAAATCAGAAAGCAGCCGGATCATATTCGTCTGCGTTGGGCGTGGGGGCTCACAGCCGTGGGAATGTTTTTTATCGTGATTATTTGGATGATTTCTTTTTCTGCGCAGATTAGCAGTTTGAAAAGTGAAGAAAAAACAGTGGATAATATAAACAATGGGAGTGCTATGCAAGAACTGAGTGCGCAAAAAAAATCTATTGAGGATGCTACAAGTCAACTGAAAAATGTTTTAGGTAAGGAGTCGCAAACTGATATTAGCAATCAATAAATCTTTTCGATATTGAACTTTAATGAGAAATTAGAATTTTTCTAGAAGTTTAGTTTCGAATAAAACTAAATAAAATATAAATTTTCAAATTAATAATATGCCAAAAGAAAAAATTCTAGAAGAAAAAACTGATTTTTCCGCTAATGTAAAAGATCGTGAGATAACAGCTGAGATCCAACAATCCTATTTGGATTATGCCATGAGTGTGATTGTATCTCGAGCTCTGCCTGATGTTCGCGATGGTTTGAAGCCAGTGCATCGTCGAATTCTCTATTCAATGTGGCAAAGTGGGCTTCGTGCCAGCGCAAAATTTCGAAAATCAGCGACAGTAGTTGGAGAAGTTTTGGGAAAATATCATCCGCATGGCGACGTAGCCGTATATGATTCAATGGTGCGTATGGCGCAAGATTTTTCTTTGCGTTATCCGATGGTCAAAGGACAAGGAAACTTTGGTTCAATGGACGGCGACGGCGCGGCGGCCTATCGATATACTGAAGCTAAGCTTTCCCAAATGGCAGAAGAAATGTTGTTTGACATTGAAAAAGACACTGTGGATTTTGTGCCAAACTTTGATGGACAACACAAAGAACCGACAGTTCTTCCGGCCGGGCTACCGCAACTGCTTCTTAATGGTTCAATGGGAATTGCTGTGGGAATGGCCACTAACATTCCTCCACACAACCTTACCGAACTTATTGACGGGATAAATCATCTAATTGAAAACCCTGAGGCTTCAATTGAAGATTTGTGTGAATTTGTTAAGGGGCCAGATTTTCCAACGGGTGGAATAATTTATAATAAAAAGGATATTATCGAAGCCTACAAGACTGGCCGAGGAAAAATTTTGACTCGATCTAAGGCGGACATTATTGAAACTAAGACGGGAATGTTTCAAATTGTCATTACGGAAATTACCTATGCTACTAATAAATCAACTTTGATTGAAAAAATTGCTGATCTAGTCCACGAAGGAAAAATTTTAGGAATAAAAGATTTGCGTGATGAATCTGACAAGGATGGTGTGCGAATTGTAGTGGATCTCAAAAAAGACGCCTATCCGCAAAAAGTACTCAATAAACTTTTTTCTCTTACAGATCTTCAAAAGAATTTCGGCGTGAATATGTTGGCACTCGTCAATGGCATTGAACCGCAAGTGCTCAATTTGAAAGATATTTTGGAAGAATATATCAAGCATCGAAAAATTGTCATCACCAGAAGAACTAAATTTGATTTAGACAAAGCTAAAGATAGAGCGCATATCCTAGAAGGACTAAAAATTGCGCTTGATAATATTGACGCGGTGATCGATACAATCAGAAAATCCCCTACCAAAGAAGAAGCACATAAGAGTTTGATGAAAAAATTCAAACTTTCTGAGCGTCAAGCGACTGCAATTTTGGAAATGAGATTGCAAACATTGGCTGGGCTGGAGCGAAAGAAAATTGAAGACGAGCTAGCGGAAAAAATAAAATTGATTGCTGAATTGGAAGCAATTTTAAAAAGCGAAAAGAAAATTGCTGGCATCGTGCAAGAAGAATTAGAAAAGGTGAAGGAAAAATATGGCGATGAGCGAAGAACGAAAGTAATCAAATCTGGTGTAGGTGAATTCAAACAAGAAGATCTTGTGCCAAATGAAGAAGCCATCATCACTCTTTCCAAAGATGGTTACATCAAAAGAATGAACCCAACAGTCTATAAAGTGCAAAAGCGTGGAGGCAAAGGGGTGATCGGTGCTACTACACGGGAAGGTGATGAAATTCAAAAGATGCTTGGCGTGATGGCGCATGACAATCTTTTGTTCTTCACTAACACCGGAAAAGTTTTTCAAACGAAGGCCTATGAAATTCCAGAATCAACTCGTATTGCTAAGGGTCAATCAATCGTGAATTTCTTGTCATTGTCCCAAGATGAATCCATAACGGCACTTATTCCTTTCAACAAAGATGACAATTATAAATATCTATTTATGACAACACAGATGGGAACAGTCAAGAAAACTGCCATCTCAGAATTTGAAAATGTGAGAAGGTCAGGACTCATCGCCATCAAACTTGAAAAGGATGATGCTTTGCGTTGGGTGGATGCTACAACTGGGTTGGATGAAGTAGTGGTGACCACGAGAAATGGTCAAGCCATTAGATTCAAAGAAGCAGATGTGCGTGGCATGGGTAGAACAGCGGCTGGAGTGCGTGGAATCAAACTCAAAAAAGATGACGCGGTGGTTGGAATGGATATAGTTTTCAAAAATCAAAAAGGCAATCAACTGCTTGTGATTTCTGAAAATGGATATGGCAAACGATCAGATCTAAAATTCTACAAAGTGCAAAAGCGCGGTGGTTCAGGGATAAAGACCGCTTCCGTCACTGCCAAAACCGGAAAAATAATCGGCGCTACTATCATCAATATGGATGCATTGGACACTGATCTCATTCTCACTTCCGAAAAAGGCCAAATAATCCGCATTCCTCTTTCTAGCGTTTCAGTTTTGGGTCGAGCTACTCAAGGCGTGAGAGTTATGAGGCCACAGGCTGGGGATAAAGTTTCGGCTTCAACAGTTCTATAAAAAATAAAAACTTCTAAATAAAAAATCCCATGCAACGCGCGTGGGATTTTTTTTGAAAAAGATGATACAAAATATGTGGCTTATAAAAAGCTTTTTTATAGACAGATAGTGTTTCTATTGACTTTTTATATCATAAATGATATAATTAAGGCATAAAAATGATATAAAAAAATATGTCAAAAATATCAAAAAACGAAGGACTAAATAAAAGACAAGAGGCCATCCTGGCTTTTATCGAGGCAAAAGAAAAGGCATCTATTGGGCAAATAGTGGAATATATTCAGAAAAATGTTGAAAACATAGCTAGAATCACAATTTCCAGAGATTTGGAAAAAATTATAAGACTTGGATTGATTGAAAGATATGGGGCGGGACGGGCAATTTTCTATCGAATATCATCTCATTATTTTGCAATTAAAAAGATTGATGTAGAGAGTTATTTTGCCAAAGATGTTGATCAGAGAGGAATTAGAGAAAAATTCAATTTCGAAATTTTTGATATACTAGAAAATATCTTTACCGAAGATGAAAAGGTTAAACTTGCAAAAATAAACAATATTTACCAGAAAAAGATTGAAAATATCGCTCCGGATGCACTCAAAAAAGAAATTGAAAGACTGAATATCGATTTCAGCTGGAAATCTTCAAAGATTGAAGGGAATACCTATAGCCTTCTGGAAACAGAACAATTAATCAAAAACCAACAAGAAGCTGTTGGCCACAATAAAGAAGAATCTGTTATGATTCTCAATCATAAAAAAGTCCTAGAATATATTGCGCTTAATAAAAAAGAATTTCAGTCGATGTCCATTAGTCAAATAGAAAATATTCATTCGTTGTTGATTGATGATTTGGGCGTGACAAAAAATTTGCGAAAAACTTTGGTAGGTATTACGGGAACAAATTATCGACCGCTGGACAATGAATTTCAAATTAGAGAAGCTTTAGAAAAAACTTGTCAAAAAGTCAATGCAACAAAAGATGTTTTTGAAAAGGCGGTTATAATGATGCTCCTCATTGCATATATCCAACCATTTGTCGATGGCAACAAGCGCACTAGCCGGATCCTAGGCAATGCTATCTTGCAATCTTTCAATTCTTGCCCGCTTTCTTATAGGAGTATGGATGAAGTTGAATACAAAAAAGCGATGCTGTTATTTTATGAGCAAAATAATACTTTCTATTTCAAAGAATTATTTTTGAATCAATTTGAATTTGCAGTGGAAAATTATTTTTAGCTACTTCATAATTTTTCTCAAAATAAAAATCCCACCCCAAGTTTTCAAGAGGTAGGATTCTTTTGTATCTCCGTTATTTTTTTCTGGCAACTAAAACACCAACATTACCAGATACTCCTCCGCTAGAAATATACGCCAGATTTATTTTCTTTCTTATTTTTAATGCGATATTACAACTTTCTCCATTATGTCTTTTGTAATTTGATTGGGAATTCGTTGCTATCCATTTTTTAGGAAGTAGGTTTCTTTTTCGTATTGCCTTGCATACATAAGCAACCCACATAACTTTCGCTACATTTGGAATGTAACAATGTGAAAGTTCATTTTCATTAGATTCATCAGATGAAAAATATGTTTTTCCGCTAGATAGCTCAGCACCTCTAATAAAAGATTTTCTAAGTATTATCCATCCAGCTGGTATTTCTTCTTTGAGAAACCTTTCATTTTTTGGGTATAATTTCCCACAAATTCGATAGTTTTCCACCAAAGCATTTCCACCAAAAAAACTTGGATTAGAATTTACAATTTCTTTAACTGACATCGGCCTTGGAGGACCAGCAACTAGAGTATAATCTCCAGCAAGCCAGTCCAGTATTTTTTCAGAAGGAATAGATGTTTTTAAATCTTGAATATCTGAATCCAAGTATTGTATACCTCCTATGTATTTTGAAATTTCCTCCGGTGTAATAAAGTCTTCACCGAGGATTGCCGTAGCTAAATCATAGCCACCAGGATATCCATTTAAAAAACGTTCAAACTCCGCTCTCGTTATTTCGCCATCCCCTATTTTTTTAAAAAGTTTTGTAATCTGCCTAGGAGTTGGGGAAAATCTTTTCCAACTATAACCCCATCGTTCTATTTGTTCGTCTGTGATTTTCATGGAATACTCTCCTCTAATGTTATATAGTTTTAAGTTTTCTCCAAAAACTTCCACATCATTTCAAAATATGCTCGATGTGTTTGGGCGAAGTCTTTGCTTTCAATGAGAAGAATTATATTTTCTTTGTCTGTTGAAAACATGGCAATTTTGTCACCGAAAATTATCTCTGTAGACGGAAACATAAATTCTTTTGGCACAAGTCGTGTTTCTCGGTTTTCTCGCGCATCTTTGTTTTGCATATTCTGAGCCAAAAGTGAATTTTCATTGATTGCTCGACTAATAAATCCGAGCTTCTTTTTTCTTGAGAGTATTTCATCCAAAAATTCTTCTCCAGCAAAAGCAATAAATGTTTCCATTCGCGCGATGCTCAAGAAATTTTTGCCTTTATAGGAAAATATTTCATCCCAAACTTGCCTGAAACCTTTTTCTCCAAAATAGGTTCGGATTTGCGGTTTGAAATCTTCCTTGGCATTAATCGAACGCAAAATCGGTAAAACTTCATCCACTTCGTGTTGCATTTTTTTGAGTTGATCGTGCTTTGAATCCAAAACTTTATATAATCGGTTAGTTGGACTTTCCGGCACAAACCGTCTTTTCTTGCCTTTTTTGATTTCCGCTAAAAATCCTCCATTTTTTAGCTTTTCTACTAGATCATAGACTGTTCCTCGACTAAAGCCGGTTTCTTTTGATAACATTGGAACACTAGACTCCCCTAATTGCAGGACGCAAATATAAACAGCAATCTCTTTTTCTGTCATATTTAGTTGTAAAAGAGCCGATTTAATCTTTTCTCTTTGGTTTTCGTTTAACATAGCACTATACGCTTAATAATTAAAATAATCAACGACTATCGTCATTTGTTATACTTTATAACTTAAAAATGCTTTATATTAAGCAAATTTACACCAAATAAAAAACGACGACCTATGCCGTCATTTTATATTATTTTAATATTTTAGTCAACTATTTCTCTGTGTTCTCCAATTCAGCTAACAATTTTTCAAGGAAATTTTTGACATTATATTCCCCATTAAAGTCTAGCTTAGTGACAGGAGCTTCATTATTCGAAATATCGCTACCGCTAAATCCATGCCAAGCACCATAGCTTGCATAATCTGGGAATTTTTCTTTTATACTTTCGGAGAAAGCAGCGACCCTTTCCATAATTTCAAAAGTTTGATCTATATCAGCTAGATCCGTTGTGATTTTATCAAGCTTATTTTTCAATCCAAGAATTTCATCGCGATATTTTTCTGGTTCTGTTTTAATTTGTTCTGTATTACTTATTTGCTGTTCGTACATTTTAATTTTATTAATTAATTATTTTTTCAAATTATTTATCCACTTCTTTTCAATTGCCTCTTCCAAATCAATCCCTAAAAGATGTGCATTAACGATGGCCATGCCAACCACATCGGCCAATTCTTTTCCCAATTCTCTTTTTGAAATTTCTTTCGAAACATATTTTTCAGGTCGACTTTTTTTGCGGTGGATGAGAACCGCTTGCGCAAACTCCCCCACCTCTTCATATAATTTTAGCAAAGCAAAATCCTCATCGATTTCGATGTTGCATTTTTTGCCATAACTCATAGCATTGGCCACAACTTTTTCTTGTAGTTCTCTAAATTCCATAAAATTATAAATTATTTTTTATAAATTCTCATCGATAAATTTCTTGAGTATATCTAAATGTTCAAAGGCCAATATATCCAACGCGGAGATTTCTTCTTTAGAGCGCCATTTATAATCTGAAACTAGGCGCTTGGTTATTTTAACTTTTTGTGAATCTATGTTTCCGCTATAAACAATAATTTTATTTATAGTTGCATCATTTTCAACAGGAACAGTGTACAAATATTTTCCTTCAAAGTTGCATCCGATATCGCCTTTCACCTCAGCTTTAATGGCATCATCTAAATCCTCAGTTATTTTGGTATGGCCTATGCCACTGATGAGAGCCCACTGATTTTTAAACGGTTCTCGAGCGCGCTTAATTAGCAAAAATTCATTCTTATTATTACTAATAATAGCACACAGCGCGGATACTTTTGACATAGTGTTATTCAAATTGATTGAAATGTTTTAATCTGCCAATGATTTTCCCTGGTTCGAGTACAGAGCCAGGGTCAAGAACTGCGTTTGCTCCAATTCTGGAGCCATCACCGACCAAAGCCCCGAATTTTTTTACGCCGGTATTTATTTTTTTTCCATCAACGAGTAAAGCAACATCTTCTCCTGTTTCATTAAAGTGATTAGCCACAACAGAACCAGCCTCAAAATTTACATCCTCACCAACAATTGAATTGCCAATATAGTTGAAATGAGCGATTCTTGATTTTTCAAAAATAAAACTAGATTTAATTTCACATCCAGTGCCGATTTTCACGCCCTCTGCCAAATAAACACCGCCACGCAAATATGCACCAGCGCCAACAAAACAATTTTTTTCGATAACGATATTATCTTTTAAAACAACCCCACTTTCCACTTTTGCATTTTTGTGAATTGCAATACTTCCATCAACATTATAATCTTCTTGCGATAGATTGCTAATGATGATGGCGATAATCTCATTGGAATTTTCTGTTATTTCCCATGGTTGTTGGTAGTCGGCTAATGCTGGTAAGGTCTGGTAACATTTTTTGATGTAATTATTTAGTTTCATTTTAAGATATATTAATTTTTAAAAAATTATTTTATAAACTTTTCTCTATACCTCACTTATCACATCGAAACCCTTAAAACTTCCTGTGATAGCTAGGCCGATAATTTTTCCAGAACAAATATCCATCGTTCTAATTTTTTTAGCTGTTTGGTTAAGTGTGGCGCCGGATCCGACGGCGTCATCTATAAGGAGAATGTTTTTGAAGGTTTGGCCTTTTCTAACAATAATAGTTTTGTCGGCATTTTCAATTCTATCATCCAGTTTGTTTAGAGTTTTTTGAGGAACACTAATATCAGTTTTTATTTTAGAAATAGAAACCCTTTTCAAATTTAATTGCAAAATTCTTTCTAGTTCTTTCATGAATTGCACTTCTCTTTTTACGGTAGGTGGGATAAATCCAACCCCATCAATTTCATTTGTAAGAACAATCGAATTTATCTGAGGCGCAATAGTTGTAGATAATTCCTGAATCAATTTTTTGTCTTGGCTTTGTTTGGCGTATAAAAGTAATTGGCCTAATTTCGTTTTGCCAAATCTTTCAAGGCTATAAAAATCTAAATAAAAAAGATGATCAAGATAAGATTTTGAAAAAGTATTTTTTATTTTCTGAGTTCCATCTATTAAATTATTTTTTTTAAATTTTGCATACTTTTTTAATGTTTGAATGTACTCAGTGGCAGTTTTTTCCAATGGAAGATTATTTTTTTCACACCAATAAGTAAATCCAATCAGCCCTTCTTTTTTTTCGCCAGAGGGGGTAATAATCAGATAATTATTTTCAATTTCTTGAGTCGTATTTCTTTCCAGTGGTATGTTGTCAGCTGAAGTTTTGCAAGACATGCCATCTATGATAAGTGTTTTATCCTTTTTTATATTAATAAAATAAAAAACTCTTGGAGGCTTTCCATTCTTAAATATCACTTTATTTTCGATAAGTTTTGACAACTGCCTAAAAACAGCTTGTTTTGTTATCCCCAAATAATCAACTAGCTCCTTTGGAGTAACTTGATTATTTTTTTCTATAAAAGCTAATATTTTTTTTGATGTATCATTTTTCATATAGATAGTATAGCATAGTTTACCGTTTACTGTCAACAGTAAACTATCAATTAATACTAAATGTTTATTTTCTGTTTATCCCAGCAATAAAACCAGCGGTTAGCCAAAATATAAGGCTTCCCTGTTGGATATCCCATAGATAATGGTCAAAAAGCATGATAAAAATGAGGCCCAAGAGAATTCCTTGGAAGTGCTTAGAAATAATTATACTTGACAAATATGTATTATCATTGTGTAGTATGTAGTCATTATTTTTTACATCGTCTTTGCTCCCCCCTACCTCATCCCCAACCCTTCTCCTTAGTAAGGAGAAGGGGGTATTGAATGTTCCACGTGGAACATTTTTCTGGCGGGCACGCGTGGAACATTTTTCTGGCGGGCACGCGTGGAAAAATTTCCACAACCACCAAATAAACAACCCCGATCCAATTAATCCTAATTCGCTGAGTATTAACAGAAAAACATTGTGAACAGGCTGATATTGCCAAAATTCTAATTTTTGAGGAAAATATTTTTGCATAGATAGAACTGATTGCCCCGCTCCAAGTCCAAATATAGGATCACTCTCGAATGTTCCACGTGGAACATTTAGGTAAAATAGGCGTTCATTGAGAGAATTGAATAATAATGAGTCTAGATTAGGTCGTATTATTATAAATGTGGAAAGTAAAATAATTAAAGCTGAAAGTATTATGAATCTAAATTGTTTCATTTTCCCAAAATTGTTCCACCCATCCAAAAATGTTCCACGTGGAACATTTAGTTCCTTCTCCTTAATAAGGAGAAGGTTAGGATGAGGTGTTTTTTGTTCCATGTGGAACAATCTTACCTCATCCCCAGCCCTTCTCCTTATAAAGGAGAAGGGAGTATAAATAAAAATAATAGCAATTAATAGGCCAATTATGGCTGATTTTGAGAAAGTTAAAATTAGGGCTAAAAGTTGAATGGTTAGAATTAGCCTGAAAATCCAACGATAATGCACCTCATCCCCGACCCTTCTCCTTAGTAAGGAGAAGGGGGCGATGATTTGTTCCACCCACCCAAAATTGTTCCACGTGGAACAATTTTTTGGCGGGCAGGCGTGGAACAATTTCTTGTATGAAAAAGTAATAATGACTGAAAATAACAGAAAACCTCCCAAAACATTAGGATGCGGCATAAGGCCATAGGCGCGAACGTATTTTTCTCCATTTAGGATTACTTTAGCCACCCCAAGGATGTCTGGTGAAATAAGGCTTTCCCGAAGCCAAAATAGGCCAATTGATTTTTGTAGGAAAAATTGAATGATGCCAATGATGGCTTGAATTAGACCTGATAGTATTATAATCCAAAAGAAAGCATCAAATGTTCCACGTGGAACATTTTGATTATTCAATGGCAATGAATGTTCTGAGCCACCCTCTCCTTTATAAGGAGAGGGATTGGGTGAGGTAAAAATTGTTCCACGTGGAACAATTCTAAAAATAATATAGATATATAGTAAATAAAACTCTAAAAGCTTAATTGATCGAAAGATTGCTATTGACACATTTTGTGACCACAGAATTGATAAAAAAGAAAGAAAAACTAAAAATAAGGGTAAAATTATGTACGTGCCCATCCACCAAAAATTAAAAACGCGTTTTTTTCTAGTTTTAAAGGTGTTTTTTAGGTAAATCTTAATTTTATAGAGATTGTCTTTGTATTTTTGGTGTGGGGGTAAATTGTGCAAAACACGAGTTATCCACAGTCTAATCCTTGACAATGACAATAAATTATTGCATAATATAGATATAAACCAGAAAATAAAAGTCAGAATTAGAAAGATATCAGATAGATAGATGTATATGCCAGAATATTCATTTAAATTTTTTTGAAGAGGGAAATAAGATAGAACTTTTCGGATACTTAGTGTAAAAGTTAATAAAAACCCAAAAAAGAACCAAATATCTGGTTGATTTTTGAAATTGCTCCATAATCTAGAAATCAGATTGATCATATATGTTGATTATAGCGTAAATTGCAAAAAAAACCATTGACCCAGCAGGATAAATCTAATATGATTAGTTTAGTGTAAATTATTTTTGGGCCATTAGCTCATCTGGTAGAGTGCTTCCGTGGCACGGAAGAGGTGATCGGTTCGAGTCCGATATGGTCCACGAAATTAAAAATATGCTTGAAAAAGAATTTATTGATTGGGTGGAAAAACAATTAGGGGTTAAAATTGCTATAGAAAAAGAAAAACACGGCGATCAAAGTGATGTTTTTAGGATTAAAACTTCTAATGGAAATTATTTTCTTAAGATTGCTCCAGATTTAAAACGAGAGCAGGAAAAACTAAAATGGTTGAATGGAAAATTACCGGTTCCAAAAATAATTGGCTTTACTGAGATTAATAATAAAAATGTTTTGCTTTTGTCAGCGCTTCCAGGAAAAAATCTCAAGGTATTGAAAGATGAATGACTGGGAGAAAAGACGGTAGAAAAACTAGTGAGTGTTTTGAAAAAAATTCATGCTGTTGATGTGAAAGATTGTCCATTTGGAGAAATTGGCGCAAATAATGTTTTGGTGCATGGCGATGCATGTCTTCCAAATTTTATTTTTGATGGAGAAAATTTTTCTGGATACATTGACTTAGGAGATGCCACAGTTGGCAACCCAGAAATAGATTTTTCTGCAGTTCTTTGGACTTTGCAAAATAATTTTGACAAAGGATTTGGTTTGAAATTTTTGGAAAAATATGGAGTTGAAAATGCCAATGAAGAGTTGGTAGAAAAATTGAGATTGCAATATGAACATATTCAGAAAGAATGGGGTCTTTAAAAAACAAAAAAACTTTGCTTTAAGATAGATTAGAAGATAAAATAGTGTTTGGTATAAAATAAATGCCATTGTAGTTTGATGGATAGAATAGCCCCGTCCTTGTATTGTGTTGTTTGGTATGTTATAATTAATACATGAATGGTAAAAAAATAACAAAAAAAGAGGCTAATCAGATTAAAAACCTTCGTAAAAAAGGGCACAGTATATCAGAAATTTGTACAGTTTTAGAACGAGGCAAGTCTACAGTCCAAAGATATATAAAAGGAGTGGTTGTTTTACCTGAATTTGTGGATATTCTTAAAAAAAAGCAAGGCGGTAGTATTGCCAGAGCTGAAAAATTATGGAAAGAATCTGAATATAATGCAAGGAGGTTATTAAAAAAAATTTCAAAAAAAGAAAAACTTTTAATTCTTGCTGCTATTTATTGGGGGGAGGGAACAAAAAAAGAATTAAATATTATTAATAGTGATCCAGATCTTATCAGAGTGTTTATTTCTTGTATAAAAGAAATTGGTGTTGATAAAAATGATTTACGCGTTTCAATAAGAATATATGATAATATAAATATTAATGAAGCGAAAAAATATTGGGCGAAAGTGTGTGGAATAAATATAAAAAATATTATAAATGTAAATGTATTAAAAGGAAAGAAAGAAGGAAAATTGCTTTATGGTATGTGCAGAGTGAGAGTTACTAACGGTGCAAAATCATTCAAATTAATTATAAGTATGATAAAATTTATTAAAAAACAGTTAGCTTAATGATTGTCCCCATAGTTCAACGGATAGAACAAGAGACTCCTAAGCTCTAGATCCAAGTTCGATTCTTGGTGGGGACACTAAATAAAATGCTTGATAAAATTCCACAATACATAATAGAAGTTATTCAGAAGCTTGAAGAGGCTGGTTTTGAGGCGTATGTAGTTGGCGGATGTGTGAGGGATTTATTATTAAATAACGAACCAAAAGATTGGGATGTTGCGACAAACGCCAAGCCAGAAGAAATTTTGAAAATTTTTCCGGATGGGAAATATGAAAATGATTTTGGGACGGTGATGTTGCCTTTGAAATATATTGAGGGCGTAGAAGAAAAAGATTGGAATGGGTCAAATGTTGAAATAACTACATATCGCATTGAATCAAAATATAGCGACAAGCGTCATCCGGACTCCGTGAAATTTGCCAAGACCTTGGAAGAAGATTTGAGTCGCAGAGATTTTACGGTGAATGCGATGGCTATTAAACTCGCGAATATACACGAATCAAAATCGAATAAAAACGAATATGAAATCATTGATTTGTTTGGGGGACAAGAGGATTTGAAAAAAAAGATTCTTCGAGCGGTGGGGGAGGCAGGGGAAAGGTTTGATGAGGATGCGCTTCGCATGATGCGAGCCATTCGTTTCTCGGTGCAACTGGGTTTTGAGATTGAAGAAAAGACTTTAGAGGCGATCAAAAAAAATGCTAAAAATCTAAAGTATGTTTCAATTGAAAGAATTCGAGATGAATTCAATAAGATAATACTTTCGAAAAACCCAAGTAAGGGCGTGGAACTTTTAGTTGAAACAAAATTGATTGATTATTTTATTCCTGAAATTTTGGGAACTGTTGGCATCAAACAAAATCGCCATCATTATTTTGGACCATATAATACTGTTTATGCGCATCTTCTGGCGAGTTTGGAAAAATGTCCGTCAGAAAAATTGGAAGTGCGCTTGGCATCATTTTTGCATGATCTTGGAAAACCGAAATCAAAAAGAGGCGAGGGAGAAATGGCGACATTCTATTCTCATGAATATATTGGGGCAAAGATGGTGGAGAAAATTTTGGAGCGGATGAAATATCCAAGGAAAACTATCGAGAAAACTGTGATGCTTGTGAAAAATCATATGTTCTATTATAACGTAGATGAAGTGGGGGAATCGGGCGTGCGTCGCGTGGTGCAAAAGGTTGGCGTGGAAAATATCAATGATTTGATCGACGTACGAATTGCTGATCGGTTGGGTTCAGGCGTGGCGAAAGCCGTGCCATATAAACTCAGACATTTCAAATTTATGGTAGAAAAAGTTTCTTCGGACGCAATTTCAGTCAAGCAACTCAAAATTAATGGTAATGATTTAATGAAAGATTTGGGAATTCAACCAGGACCAAAAATCGGAGCGATACTAGACGTGCTTCTCGCAGAGGTAATTGACGATCAAACATTAAACGAAAAAGAAAAACTTCTGGAACTTGCCAAAGATTTAGACAAAAAAGATCTCGCCGAACTTCGCACGTTCGCTAAGCAAAAAATTGAAGAAGAAAAAAAAGAGGAGGAAGAATTGATGAAGAGGAAATATTGGGTGGGGTAAAAATCATGAAGCATGAGGCATATAGCATGAAGCAAAAAGACAAATTAAAAAAGCGGAATAAAAGATTCTGCTTTTTAGTTGGTAGGTTTATTTTTTTTGAGCTAAAAATCCTCTAATTTCCTCTTGTAATTTTTTCTCCATGGCTTTGTTTGCTACCGCTTTTTTTCCTTGTTCACTTAGAATAGGCTGTTTGCTTTTTTCTGGAATAATGGTTCTTTCTCCATCTTTAATTATCATTTTTTCTGTTTCTTTATCGCATTTTCTTCTGCGGAGAACGGGTGGTTGCTTAGTTTTTAAGGGATTTGACCTATATTTGTGGATTATAATTATTAATACTTTTATGGTATTATTATACCATGGCTACCCAAATTTCTCATATAGTCTATGCTAAGAAGTATTTTGACAGCTTAGAACTGGCGAATTTTGCCAATTTGTCGGCAGAAGAAAAACTTTTGATGCCGAGCGGGAAAATAAACAAAGATGAATTTATTTTAGGGTGTGTTTTTCCAGATATTCGGTATGTTGATGAAAATATAAAAAGAAAAGATTCGCATTTGAAATTTGAGCCACTGGATTTGAATTTTTCTGGCCTCACTTCATTCGAAGCTGGTTGGAAATTTCATTTGTATTGCGATATGCGTCGCGAAGAGATTTTGAATAAATATAATTTCTATTCTTTCAAAAATGACACGAAATTTTATATTCAAGCCGCAAAACTTCTAGAAGACCAATTAGTTTATGATGAATATAATAACTGGGAGAAAATTAGAAATTATTTTAATAATCCGCCTTTTATAGAAACTGATATAAGTGTAGATAGCGCGACATTTAAATTGTGGTATGCAATGGTGGCAAAATATATTGAAAAAAAGCCTGATCACAAAGCTACTCGTATATTTGCAATAAAGATTCTTAAAAATCCGGAAAATGTTGATGAAATAATAAAATCAATCGATGAGCTTCGCAAAAATGAAAAAGTTGTGGAAATATTAAAAAAAGTAAAAGACGAAATAATATAACAACTACGAATTACGAATTTTGTACAAATATACGAATGTACGAATTAATTTTTTGAAAAAATTTATGAAAAGTGATATTCAAATTGCGCAAGAGAATAAGATGGAAAAAATTTCTGAAATTGCAAAGAAGGCGGGAATTTTTGAGCACGAGTTAGAGTCCTATGGTGAGTATAAAGCTAAATTGAAACCGGAACTTTGGGAGAGAATCAAAAAAAATAAAAATGGAAAATTAATTTTAGTGACGGCGATAAATCCAACGCCAGCCGGTGAGGGGAAAACAACAACGTCTATTGGACTTTCTATGGCGATGAATATGCTTGGAAAAAAATCGATGTTGGCTCTTCGTGAACCATCTTTGGGACCATGCATGGGGATAAAGGGTGGGGCAGCTGGTGGCGGATATTCACAGATGATGCCAATGGAGGATATAAACTTGCATTTTACAGGTGATATCCATGCGATAACGACAGCTAACAATTTGCTTAGCGCAGTAATTGACAATCATATTTTCCAGGGCAATGAGCTCAATATTGATTCTAGACAAATTGTTTGGAAGAGGGCGATGGATTTGAATGATCGGTCTTTGCGTCAGATTATTGTGGGATTAGGCGGAAAATCACAAGGGATTCCTCGAGAAGATGGATTTAATATCACCGTAGCGTCAGAAGTGATGGCGATTCTTTGTCTTTCGGAAAACATTAAGGATTTGAAAGATAAATTAGGAAAAATTATTGTCGCGTATAATTTTTCTGGCGAGCCAGTTTATGCGCGGGAACTGAAAGTGACCGGGGCAATGGCAGTGCTTCTCAAAGACGCGATGAAACCTAATTTGGTGCAAACATTGGAACACACGCCGGCGATTATCCACGGCGGACCATTTGCTAATATCGCTCACGGATGCAATAGTATTTTGGCTACGCGTTATGGATTGAAATTGGCGGATTATTTGATTACCGAA